>JAJRVC010000034.1 GCA_024277475.1 Deltaproteobacteria bacterium | reverse complement strand
TGCTGTTGCGTTCGTTGACCTTAAACAGGGAAGTGCCCCCATGGCGATGGGTTTGTCCCATGTGAATTTCATACCCCGAACCGCACACTCCCTTTCGGGAAAATTTCGTCAGGGTGGTGATCTTTGGGGCTTTCAACTCAGTTTCAACCGGCAGCAAGTTCAGCCCGGCGGTTGAACCGGGTCGGCCTTCTATTCCATCCGGATCGTGGACAGTGTTACCCATCATTTGGTAACCGCCGCATATTCCCAGCACATTTCCGCCCTGATTGGCATAGGTGATAATTTTTTCACTCCATCCCATTGTTTCCAACCATTCCAGATCGGAGCGGGTGTTTTTGGAACCGGGCAGAATTACAGCACGAAAATGGGAAAGATCCTGAACTTTTTCTAAAAAATGCAGATTGAGCCCTTTTACCATCGCAAGGGGATCAAAATCGTTAAAATTGGAAATGTGCGGCAGTCGAACAACTGCGATGGCCGGTTGCCGGCCATCAGCTTTTATCACCTGTTTGGGCTGTTCGATCACCACGGAATCTTCAGACTCGATGTTGATGTGATCATACCAGGGAAGTACACCGAACACTTTTTTGCCCGTTTTGTGCTCGATCCAGGTTACGCCATCTTCAAACAGACGGATGTCCCCCCGGAAACGGTTGATAATAAATCCTTTGATCAGATTCCTTTGGGCCGGATTCAAGCATTTCATCGTTCCGACGATCTGCGCAAACACGCCGCCGCGGTGAATATCAGCCACCAGAACTACCGGTGCATGAGCGTATTCAGCCATGCGCAGATTAACGATGTCATTGTCCATTAAATTGACCTCCGCGCAGGAGCCGGCGCCTTCCATCACAATCAGCGCGTAACGACGGTGCAAGCGGTCAAAGGCAGCAGTCGCAGTGCTGAAAAGAGTTTCTTTTTTGCGATGGTAATCAGCCGCTGTGGCATTTTCACCGGCCGTGCCCAACAGAACGACCTGGGAACCCAGGTCACTGGTGGGTTTCAGCAAAACAGGATTCATATCGACATGCGGTGCTGTTTTGGCGGCTTCCGCCTGTACGATCTGAGCACGGCCTATCTCCAATCCCTCGGGGGTGATACCTGAGTTGTTAGACATGTTTTGTGCTTTAAAGGGGGCCACCGACATACCCTGATTTACAAAAAAACGACAAAGTGCCGTGGTAATGATGCTTTTCCCCACATCGGATCCCGTGCCCAGAATTGCAATACAGGGCGGTTTTAGCCTGGTTTTATCCATTATTTTTCGATTCCAATTCGTGCCTGTACCCCGTTTTTAAAGTAGTGTTTTACAGATTTCACCTCTGAGACAAGATCCGCCTTTTCTATGATTTCCGGCGCAGCCCCGCGCCCGGTAATCACAAGTTCCATGGAATCCGGTTTTTGCTCAATAATCCTAATCAAGGCTTTTACCGGAAACAGCCCGCAAGAAACGGCCACGTTGGCTTCATCCAGCACGATCATTTGATGCCGACCCGCCGATAGAATTTCGTCAATTTTTTCCAGTCCTTTGGCGGCGGCTTCAATGTCTGACGTTGCCGGAGCTCCCCTTATAAAATGCCCTATTCCAAACTGTTCCACCGTGACAAGGTCCGCATAGCGCTTCAAGGCTTTAATTTCACTGTAGTCCCCTTTTTTCAGAAACTGGGCGATGTAGACCTTCAATCCGGCACCGGCCGCCCTGAGGGCCAGGCCAAGAGCTGCTGTTGTTTTGCCTTTGCCGTCTCCGGTATAAATCTGGACGTAACCTTTCATAATAATATTTTCTCTCCTTAATTTATCATTCATAATTCTCGGTAGATCGTTTATTATTCCGACCGCCGTATTTTTTCGAATAACCCCGCGGTGTTGCCATAAAATCAAGATAACGGCCGGATGTACTGCTGCCCACAAATACAGTGGTTTGCATATCCACATGGGCTCGATGTATCTCATCCAACGGGACAATCTGCACGTCCTGGTTTTGCCGCATGGCACCGACAACAATACCGACCGGTGTGTGTTTGTCCCGGTACTGAAGCAAGATATTTTGTGCAGTTTCCAGTTGCCAGTTCCTTTTTTTGCTTTTGGGGTTGTACAACACAACCACAAAATCGGCCTTGGCGGCAGCCTCGATGCGTTTCTCGATGATTTCCCATGGGGTCAAAAGATCACTGAGACTGATAACGGCAAAATCATGGGTCAACGGTGCACCCAGCAGTGAAGCTCCCGCGCAAAGCGCCGGAACCCCGGGAACAATCTCCAACACCAACGCTCCTTTATCGTTCAGGTTGGTTGTATTGCGAACCGGCGATGTGATTTTGATGTTTTTTATCCGGCAGGTTTCAAATACCAGACCGGCCATGGCATAGATTCCCGGATCTCCGCTGGATACGATCGCACAGGATTGGCCGCTGAGGGCCGCTTCAATGGCCGCTTCGACACGTTCAACTTCCCTGGTCATGCCGGTGCTGATAATTTTTTTTTCTTCAATCAGCGGCTGGATTAATTCAATGTAGGTACTATAACCGGCAACGACATCCACCGAAGCAAGAACATCAATCGCCCGTTTCGTTAAATGGTCGGGGTTGCCGGGTCCGATGCCTATGACGAAAAGTCGATTCGTGCAATGGCCACAGTCACGTTTCGGGTCGATTGTTTGGGAACGATCAGTACTCCGTCCCTGGCTGCGAGAATTGCTGCTGCTTCGCATACGCTTTTTACTCCAACATGTTTTTCCACCACAAGGGAGGGGTTTTTAATTTTTTTAACCTGGTTCAGCTCCTGCCGATTATAAAAAATCAGCGGCAGATCGAGATTCTCAGCTAAAGTGACTAAACCGTTTTCATCAGATTTCACGTCAATGGAGGCAAGGCATTTCAGACTTGCTAAAACCAGATTGTTCGCTTCAAGCACCTTTTCCAGAAATGCTCGCATTTCATCTGTGCTGGTGTTGCGGTTGCAACCAATACCGGCCACGAGACTGGCCGGTCGCAATACCAATACTTCCCCTGGAAGGTCAATGGCGACATCATCAACATAGATCCCGGGGACGTCTTCAGATTGATCCCCCCCCTGGTTTATGTTCGTGCGGTTTTTTAGCCCGTCATAGGTCCATGGTTCGAAATGCGGCAGACTGTTTCCCAAGAACCCGAATGGATCATGAACGAAGATTTTCTCACCTTTGAGCAGTGCCATGTTCACGGTTTTAATGGCCCGCGGGGTTTCAACCAAAAGATTCTTCTCTTTGGCCAGCATATCGATCGCCGGGACCCTGTTCACATCGGTTGCGGTGGTAATCACCGGATCGGCCCCGATTATGTCCGCAATTTTTAAAGTCAGAGCATTGGCGCCGCCCAGATGACCCGATAAAAGACTGATGGCGTGAATTCCCTGATCGTCCACCACGACCACTGCCGGGTCTTCCGTCTTACGTCTGATAAAAGGGGCGATGACGCGAACAACAATACCAGTGCTCATAATAAAAATGTGGCCGGTATATCGATGAAATTTTTTTTCCAGCGTCTCGGACAGGCTCTGAAACGAAAAATGCCCAATCGGCGTTTCGATAATTTTCTGTGAAATATAGATATCCGATTCAGATAGATTTCGCGATAGCATCTCTGCCAGTTTAGTGCCGTTGGGTGTGATGACCCAGATGGCCGATATATCTGTTTTGTCAGAAAGCATTTATTATATTTTTTAAGTAGTTAACTCGATTAATATCATTTTTTAGCTTAACTCACGACTGAAGCACTGTCAGCTTGCACTCAACGTCGACATCCATGTTTGAATTTCTTGTCGTACAGTTTTGATTTATGCTGTAAATTATCAGAATCAACATCCAGCACCTTGCCAACTATGATCAGAGCATGTTTGGTAATTTTTTCTGCTGCAACTCGCTCTGCAAGTTTTTTCAGTGTCGTCACGATTACTTTTTCTTGCGGCTGGCTTGCCCGGTAAACCACAGCACAGGTTGCATTCCGGCCGTAAGCGGCTGCCAGAATCCCGGCAACTTCATCCGCCATGGACAGACTAAGATAGATAGCCATGGAGGCTTGATGTTTGGCGAGGTCCGCCAGGTTTTCTTTTTCCGGCACTGACGTCCGGCCTGCCATGCGGGTCAGAATCAGTGTCTGGGATACTTCGGGCAGCGTGTATTCAAGGCCGAGCGCCGCTGCCGCTGCGAAAGCGGCGGTCACACCCGGTATGACACTATAGGGAATCCCGCGCTTTTGAAGTTTGACTATCTGTTCAAAAATAGCGCCATATAAGCTCGGATCGCCGGTGTGCAGCCTGAGCACCCGTTTGCCCTTCGAATGGGCGTTTTCAATGGCTTCAATGATTTCATGGAGATCCATGGAGGCACTGCTGCAGGCCTTCGTGCCGGGACGGGTCCATTGCAGCAATCCTTCCGGTACAAGAGATCCCGCATAAATCACCACATCTGCTTTTTGCAGTGCATTCCGGCCTTTGACGGTGATGAGTTCCGGATCTCCGGGGCCTGCACCGACGAACAGTACTGGATTTTTGAATTCCGACTTCACTTTTTTCCGCCTTCCCCATTCTCATTTCCGACTTCATTCACTTCCGACTTCCGAATTCCATCCACGATCCACACCGGATTCTGGGCTTGAAATCTGTCTCCCCAGGGCATGTCCTGACTTCGACTGATTTGAACCTGCACCATGTTGGTTTTGAAATCAAGTGACTTTAAAGTCTCAGTTGCTGTCTGTAAATTTTGCATCAAGACGGTATTGACTACAATCAGACCGTCAGGTTTGAGAAAAAGGACTGCGGCCTTGATGATTTTTTGCAGATCCCGGCCGCCGCCGCCAATAAAAATCCGATCAGGCTGTGGCAGACCTTGCAGGCCTTCAGGCAGCACCGTGTGCACAATTTCTAAGTTTTTGACCCCAAACCGATTTTTATTAATTTCAATTTGTTTGATTCTTTGCGTTTTTTTTTCAAAAGCAAAGATTTTGCCCGCTGGTACGAGCAGGGAAGCCTCTATCGAAATCGAACCACTGCCGGCCCCCAGATCCCACAGAACATGATCTTTCAAAAGCCGCAGCTTGGATAAGGTGATGGCCCGAATCTCTGACTTTGTGATCAATCCCTGCTGGTGATGGTAGTAATTTTCCGGCAATCCAAGATGAAGCGGCTTCATCCACCTCAGATCTTCTGAACTCCTTTTTAAAATCACCAGATTAGGTTCCGCAAACACCCTTTCAGCCGCCCGGTCCAGACTGTACCAGTTGAAACGTTCTGCGGTGGTTCCTAAAGACTCAAACACACACAGTTTGAAATTTATAAAATCTTCTTCGATCAGGCGCTGTGCGAGCCTGGCCGGGTTGTTTTTCGGATCTGTGAACACGGCCACAGTATTTTCTTTTTGCAAGGCTTTAAATAAGACGCTTTCGTCATTTCGGCCGTGCAAACTAATCACCCGGACGTTGTTCCAGGGTTCTTTTATACGGGCAAAGGCTGCCGCCACAGATGAAATGTTGGGATGGATAACAATATTTTCCGCACCAAGGGCTTTTACCAGGCGGGCACCGATACCAAAAAAAAGAGGGTCACCTGAGGCAAGAACCACAACAAATTGCGTTGTCATCCGCTTCTTGATGAAATCTACCGTTTTGGCAATATTTTTATCGATTATCTGTTTTCTGGCGGATGTTTCTTTAAAATAGTCTAATAACCGCTGACCACCGACCAGAATGTCCGCTGACTCGATTATCCGCTGATGCTGGACAGTAAGATCATCCGGTGACAGCCCCATGCCGATGATAGTTACCGGCTTCATAATTTCACCTCCCTTTTATCCATAGGAGTCGTAAAAAACGCCGCAAAGACACGGAGATACAAAGCAAAACCTTCGCAGAACAGCGCGATATTCATATGCTTTAGCAAGCCATATTTTTATTAAAAACTAATTAATCCGCCCTCACAACGTTTAATGACTCTTGCAAGTCTCAAATTGTCCAACCTGTCGCATCAATACCTGTTTATGTTATTTTCCAGGGCGGAGTAATTATCCGAGTCAAACACTATCTCTCCATTATAATCGAAGATGATGCTTCGAATTTTAGTATTAATTCCCGCAAAGCGTTTTGCCGACTTTACGATTTGACGTCCGACATGAAAAATTACTTCCGGATGATGTTTACAGAGAATATCAAAGGCATGACGCGCAGTGTTGGCGGCTGAAATTTTTTGAGATAATTCCAACTCCTTCGTTATCTCCAACGTCCACCCGGCAAGTCTATCCAGCGTCAGGCTTGATTTGGCCGCATGGGTATGGGGCACCCCCTGGGCCATTTTCAGCGCTTTACCGAAAAATACCGCCAAAGTGATTTGCACAAAGCCTCGTTTTGAAGCCGCCATCAATGACATTTTAAAAAAATCACCAATCTGGATGAATGCCTCGGGCTGAAGCCGGCGCCAGTGGCCCTGAGCAAATCGCTCACTGCGGCGTCCGGTGGTCAAGACCACCTGTTTTAGCCCCGAAGCACAAGCCACGGATAAGGCGGATTCTATCGTGGCGATGAAGGCATCATGGGACATGGGCCGGACCACACCGGTGGTTCCCAGAATTGAAATGCCGCCTAAAATTCCAAGCCTGGTGTTCAGGGTTTTTTCAGCCAGTTTTCTGCCTCTAGGTACGAATATCTCCGTGCGTACCGTTCCGGCCAGACGGTGTTTTTTCAACACCTCCTCCACGGCTTGGGTAATCATTTTTTTTGGACCGGGATTAATCGCCGGTTGTCCCGGCTCGACTTCAAGGCCCGGTTTGGTGACGCGGCCGACGCCTTCACCGCCACTGATAATAATTTCCGGCTTTTCATCACTCCCGGATCGCTCATCGGAATCCAGCAGTGCGACTCGGGCGCCAATTTCCGCTTTGTGGGTCACATCCGGATCATCGCCCGCATCTTTGATCACACTGCAAATTGCTTCACCATTCTTCTCCAGCCTGCATCTATGGATGGCAATCATAATGTCAGCGCCGGTCAGCAGCCTGATCCGAACCCTGGAAGGCCTTTTTTCTTCCAAAATCATCCGAAGCGCCCCTTTGGTTGCGGCAGCAGCAGCTGTTCCGGTTGTAAATCCCGAACGAAGTTTTTTTTTCATTAAAAGATCAATCGCGGCTTATAGCCGCTCCCACAGACCAATAGGTCAGCCTTCACACAACTTATTGGAATCATATTGTTTTTTTTAAAAAATTTTTTCCTTTTGGCACATGATCCCATTGCTTTCTCCGAGCCGGAGGCCACAATCCATGATTCCACTATTCGAACATTCCAAAATTCCAGTTTCTAAATCCATAGCTTGCATCATCGTATCTGTAAGCTTATGTGTTTTTTCTGGACCGGCTACGCCACTAGATAATAAAGTATGCCCACAACCATAATACTGGTGATCCGAAATCCCTGCCCCAGCAGTAAAATTTGCGAGCCCATTTTAGGTGAAAAAATTCCGATATATCGTGGCAACTGGTGCCGCAATGCCCGCACGGGAAATGCCAGGATATTTCCGATCACCAAAGCGATGACGGTTTGTTTGATGGTCAGAACACCGGCCTCAAGCAATGCGCCGGCGGCCGCAAAACCGGAGGTAAATTCAGCCGCAAAACTTAAGATAATCACCGACAGGGATTCCATGGGCATAAAAGTAGTAACCACATATCCGGCCAGGGCTTTGCGTAGCAGTCCAAACAGACCCATTGCGTTGAGGACATAAACTAAAATGTAGATTGGAACGACGTACACGAAAATTCGGCAAAGGCGACGAGGCATACGAGATTTTACCCGTTGCCAGATATCCCGGGCCTTCATTTCTCTGCTTGCCGGTATCTTCGTTTTTGGTTCTTCGGCTTCAGTTTCAGCCGGTGGAAGCCAAAAATGACCGTAAACTAAAAACAGAACCGTGCGTAAAACCGTCGCCAAAAATATGATTAAAAAATAAAGCACCCCGGCCCTGCCTGTTAGTGGAATCACGATAAAAAATGTCGTCGGCAGATGAAGAAAAAAAGCCGGTAGCTGGTTGATAAAATTTGACAAAAACAGCTGTCTGCGAGTGATTTTTTCCTCTTTGAAAAAGTCCAGTAGCATCGCGTTGGCGGTAACCCCGGAAAAAAAGGCCGCCGTAAAGACTGCGCCGCTATGATCGCCGAGACGGCCGAATCGAAAAAGAGGCCGGGCCAGAACCGCCAGCTTTTTTGTCCATCCTGAAGCCTCAATGATCTGTCCGATTGAAAGCCCGATGGCAATAAACAGCATCAGACGCGTCAACGGTTGCAAAAGTTTGGAAAGGATTTGCCGGATGTTCAGGTCCGGGTCCAGGATAACGCCACCCAGAAGGATTAAGCCGGATATTGTCAGCGATAGAATCAAAGGACCGACCATTGATTTATTTTTTGGGTTCCCGGGTTCAAAGTTCACCGTTCAGGGTTACCTTTCTTGCGCTGACCTTGCTCGTAGGCTATCAAATTATTCACGCGCGTTTTCCCTCCCGTCGTGACATGGCACTGGCACGGACGGTTTGACATGAACCCCGAACCTTTGAACCTTCAGACCTCATAATTTACTATGAAAATAGCTCTTTTTTTTGGACATTATCGGGCGTATTGAAGCCTTGCGGAGAATAGGTTTCAGGTGTCGGTGTCAGGTTTCAGGCCAGCTCTCACTTTTTTACTACTGACACCTGAAACCTGAGTGTCAGTGTCCAATTATTTTGCAAATATGGGGAAAATCCATATTTACAACCACTAAACCAATCAACGATATCTTAACCTTGAACCTCTGCACTTTAACCTCTGAACCTGGAACGTCAATGTCTATCCTTCTGAAAGGCCATTTTTCTTGTTCTGTTTTGCAATGATCAAAGTCCAGTAATCGGGTGCACAACGGCTCAATTCAGATAGATCCCGCACGATCTCCTCATTCGGCTGGCCACAGCTCTTGACGCCCACACAGCTTGGATAGTCTCCGACTTCATCGATGGCCGCCTTGATATCCGTTACATTGCGATACGCTTTTAAAAAGACGACGTTTTCCGGTCTTCCGGTCAGCCGTCGCAACCGATCGCCACCCATGGCACCGGAAACCACCATGAGCGACTCCTCCCCTTCAACAAGGGGCGTATTCAATCTGGCGGCTGCGGCCTGGTAGGAGGTGATTCCCGGAACCGTTAGAACGGCGATATGGGGGGCTGTGTCTTGAATATGTCGTAAAATATACCCGTAGGTCGAATAAGTAAGGGAGTCACCCAATGTTAAAAACGCCACGTTTTTTCCCTTTTCAAGCTCGGCGATTATCGTTTGAGAATGATCACGCCAGGCCTCCCGGGTTTTGTTCCTATCCCTGGTCATTGGGAACCGGAGCATCTTTACCGCAGCATTTTTGGGG
>JAJRVC010000615.1 GCA_024277475.1 Deltaproteobacteria bacterium | reverse complement strand
GGAACCGGCATCGACCGTATGCAGGGTCGTCAATACCAGGTGACCGGTTTCGGCGGCACTGAGTCCGATTTCCACCGTCTCCCTGTCGCGCATTTCGCCGACCAGGATGACCTTGGGAGCCTGGCGCAAAGCGGCCCGCAAACCGCTGGAGTAAGCATCGAAATCGAGTCCGAGTTCTCGCTGGTTAAAAGTGGATTTTTTATGGGGATGCTGATATTCCACCGGGTCTTCAAGGGTAATGACATGTACGGATTTGGATTCGTTGATTTGATCCAGTATGGCCGCCAGCGTCGTCGTTTTCCCGGAACCCGTGGCGCCGGTTACAAATACGAGGCCGTTTTTTTCCTGGGCAATTTGATACATGGGTTTGGGCAGATTACGTTCCTGGATCGTCGGTATTTTGGACTCGAGTTTTCGCAGAACGATGGACAGGTTTCCGCCCTGGGAAAAGATGTTGATCCTGAAGCGGGCCTTACCGGGCAAACCGTAAGACAAGTCGCAGGACCCCTCGCTGAGCAGCGTTTTTGTCAGGCGACGGTCCTGGTTGATTAGATTCAGGGCCAAAATTTCGGTCTGAAAAGGCGACAGGGTCTTAAAGTTTGGTTTGATTTCAACCGGGATAAGCTCTCCGGCGCTTTCAACCTGCATCGGTTTGCCCACCGTGAAATTCAGGTCGGAAACATCACGATGATAGTCCAGCATCTTTACCAAAATATGATCGATTTCCTGCTTTTTCATAATGATTTTCCCCGCAAGAACACTGAGTATTGATCCTGTCTGATACCTTTTTTAATTAGAATTAGAATCCATTCCTCGAATTTTACATGACTGTATTGATAGGTCTATCTACTATACTTCCGTAAAATCCGCCGGTGGCGATTTGAGCATGGCTCTGAATCTGCCCTTTTCGTTTGACTTGGCATAGGCTTCATCCGCGCTGATCATTCCTTTTTTAAAAAGGTCCATGATGGAGTCATCCAACAGGATCATACCGTATTTTTTACCGGTCTGGATCATGGAAGGGATCTGATGGGTTTTGCCTTCCCGGATTAAATTGCGCACAGCCGGATTGGCGATTAAAATTTCCAGCGCCGCGACGCGACCTTTGCGGTCGATACGCTTAAAAAGAGTCTGGGCGATAACGGCCCGCAGGCCATCGGCCAGGGTCGATCGGATGAGGGGCTGTTCCTGGGACGGGAACACTTCGATCACCCGGTCTACGGATTTATAGGCGCTGGATGTGTGCAATGTGGAGAAAACAAGGTGACCGGTGGATGCCGCTTCCACCGCCAGGGAAATCGTTTCAAGGTCCCTCATTTCCCCCACCAGGATAATGTCCGGATCCTCACGCAGGGCACCGCGCAGGGCCGTTGAAAACGAATTCGTGTGGACGCCCACCTCGCGATGGTTAACGATGCAGCCCTGGCTTTGATGCACAAATTCAATCGGATCTTCGACGGTGATGATGTGATCTTTGCGTGAACGGTTGGCCACATCGACGATCGCCGCCAGGGTCGTGGATTTTCCACTGCCGGTGGGACCGGTAACCAGCACCAGCCCTCTTGGAAGTGTTGCCAGTTTGGACACCACCGGCGGCAAACCGAGCATATCGGCGGTCATAATCTCACTGGGAATTTCTCTGAAAACCGCTGCGACACCATTTCTTTGCATAAAGAAATTGGCACGATACCTGGCAAGCCCCGGTATCTCGTAGCCAAAATCGATATCTCCGTTTTCTTCAAACATTTTTATCTTCTGTTCCGGAGCGATCTCGTACAGCATGCCCCTTAAATCATCACTGTCCAGAACTTTAAATTTAACCCGTTCAATTTCGCCGCGAACTCGAAGCGCCGGGGGTTGACCTGAGGCCAAGTGAAGATCGGAAGCTCCCTGTTCATTCATTAATTTAAAAAATGCATCGATTTTGGCCATTCAATACTCCCGAATTCTTTACTTCAGATATCGTTGATGGGTTGATGGGTTGATGGGTTGATTTAGTTGATTGAGTTTATTCAGTTAACTGGGTTGATTGAGTTTATTTAGTGTGTTGATTCTTTATCAACTCAATCGACTTCTTTCCCTTAATCAATTAGTAAACTATTCAACGCGGTCTTTACTTCGACTGTTTCAATATTTTCAGCTTGGCATCCTCCTCATCCGCTGCCTTGGTGCCTTCTTTGCTGATTTCAAGCAGCCGGCCGTGGGCCTCGAGAATTGAACCGATCTGCACCTCGATTTGCACACGCTGCCGTTTCAGTTCCGATGTGTCCTCGTGCAGTTGCGCAAGCCGGTTGTGGGCTTTGTTCAAAATTTTTTCCGCCTTCACTTCGGCCTCGGCAATGACCAGTTCAGCCGACTTGCGGGCATTGTCCTTCATTTGATCCAGAACTTTTTGAGAATTCAGCAGGGCCCGCTTAAAAGATTCCTCGCGCTTTCGATATCCCCGGATTTCGATTTCTAGGCGCTGGACTTCTTCCTGCAATTTTTTTTGGATTCCCTGCAATGACTCAAAGGCATTGGCCATTTGATCGCGGAATGTGTCCACTTCACCGGTGTCAAAACCGCGGAATCTGGTTCTAAATTTCTGCTGATGGATATCAAGAGGTGTTATGTTCATGGGATTTCACCTTGGTCTGCGGTTCGCTGCTCCAACACTATGTAGTTTCATATAAGCGTGGAGATAAATACCGAAACCCAATGTCAATAATTTAACACCCACCGGCCCACAAGGAGCACTTTTCCGGGCGTAGTCTCGGTAAAAGCTTAGTTATTTAATGTGGAATGCTGTCGATTTAAAAAGACAAAGCTTAGCGATTCATTAACTTTGATCGTGCCGCAAAAAGGGATAAATAAAACCAAAATAAGATTCTAAATTTAATAATTTCAGTAAGTTATAAAATCAAAATTCAAAAATTTCGACTTTTTACGAGATTGTCAACTTGAGCTCATTTCAAATCTTAATTCACTTCTAACGTTTCCGGCTCGTCCGGGTTAGATTTCCTGTTAATACAACTAATGCAACGTTTGTGCCAACCCATAGAGACTGCTCACCAAAAATCGCTGCAGAAAGATGATAACCAAAAAAACGATGATCGGAGAAAAATCGATACCACCGAAGTTCACGGGAATTCTTCTTCGAATCTGGTAAAGCACGGGTTCGGTTACTTTGTGAATAAAGCGAACGATGGGATTATAAGGATCAGGATTTACCCATGACAAAACTGCGCGGGCGATAACAATCCACATGAAAATGGAAAGGACAATGTCCAACACCTTGGCGATTGCGATTAGAAAATTACTCAAAATAAACATTTAGGGTCCACCTTTAACTTATCGAAAAACGGAATGAAGGTCTTTAAAACTGCCCATCTATAGACCTCGTTGAATAGTTTACGGGTTGAATGGTTGATCAGCTAAATTATAGTCATAATTTCTGAATGTTACAATTGTTAAAACATGAAGTGTCCAATTATTTTGCGAATATGGGATAAATCCATATCTACAACCAATTTAGTCACTTCAAACTTTAGCTCACTTTAGTCACTTCAAACTTTAGCTCACTTTAGTCACTATTCAGGCTTTGATCCTATTGTTCCAAATATATGAACCACGTAGAAAAAAAATAACTTTCTTTCTTCTTCGTGAACTTCGTGCCCTTCGTGGTAAACAAAAAGTCTGTGTCGGTCCGTGTGCGTCTGTGGCTAATTTTGCTTTCATCTTTCCAACTTTAGTCACTTCTATCTTTCCCTTTCATTCAAAATTCGACGTTGGACGTTTGATGTTCATCTTTTCTTCCCTCATCCATCGTCCCTCTGACCCCTGTCTTCTTGGTGAACTTCGTGCCCTTCGTGGTGGAAAAAATAAAAGGTTTGCGTCAGTCAGCGTGTGTCTGCCTGCCCAATGAAATCTCTGTTGTCCTCATTTCATCGGGGCGGCTAATTTTTTCTTTTCATTCAAAATTGACAATCTCGTAAAAAGTCAAAATTTTTGACTTTTAATCTTATAACCTGCTGTAATCATTAAGTGTTAAATTTTACTTTTGTGTTTTTTGTGCCTTTTTGCGGCCACATCAAAATTCGATGTTGGACATTCATCCTTTCTTCCTTCATCCCTCGTCCATCTTCCCTCCGACCTCTGACCTCCGACTTCTCATCTTCCCACCTTCTTATCTTCTGAACTTCTTTTCGTCCATCATCCCTCTTCCCTCATCTTCTATCCCTCATCCCCCATCCCGCCGGCCTCTGCCCTACACTGCCTCTCGCACATTCATCAGTGCATCCATAATTTTGACGGTCGCCAGGGTATTGGCCACATCATGAACCCGTACGATATGGGCGCCGTTTAATATGGCGGCCGCCACGGTGGCCTGGGTACCGGTTTCCACAACAGGCAGATCCGGACGGATATCGGGCTCATGCGTGTCTTTGAGGATTTTGCGAATGAAGGCTTTGCGTGAAGTTCCGATGAGAATGGGCAGGTCCAGACGCCTGAATTCCTGAAGGTGCTTAATTAAAAGTAAATTATGCGCGACCGTTTTACCGAATCCGATTCCGGGATCCACGATTATTTTCGCACGCGAAACCCCCTGGTTTTCGGCTCTTTCAGCGGCATCTGCCAGAAATGTGAAGATTTCCTCTATCAGGTTATCATAGCGGGGCAGGATCTGCATGGATCTGGGTTCTCCCAGCATATGCATCAGGATCAGGGGGGCATCGGATTCTGCGGCCAGCATTGCAAGGCCGGGGTCCAAGCGCAGGGCCGACACATCGTTGATGATAGAGGCACCGGCTGCCAGCGCCTGACGGGCAACCTCTGCTTTGGTGGTGTCAATGGAAATCGGCACCGAAACCCGTTGAGCCAGCTTTTCGATCACCGGCACAACCCGGCGGATTTCTTCTTCGGTGGCAACCGGTTCTGAAAACGGGCGCGTGGATTCCCCGCCGATGTCGATGATTGCAGCCCCTTCGGCGGCCAGCTTTTCACCCTGAGCCACCGCCGTGGAGTGATCATAAAATCGTCCGCCGTCGGAAAAAGAATCCGGCGTCACGTTCACCACGCCCATAATACAGGTCTGCCGGCCAAGCTCCAGCGTGTAATCCCGCCATGAAAAATGATATATTTTGCGGCAATCCAGCAATTACAGACCTCGGCATTCAGCTTTAAAAAATAGCTGTGACTCCTTAACTTTCAGGGGATTCCATGAAAATTGGACACTGGGTCTAATTCAGAAATTAAGGGATTGAGGAATTTGGGAATTGGAGGAATTCTATCGATCTTAAATTATAGATTTTATCCTTTAATCCCTCAATTCCTCAATGCCTAAATCCTTCAATTTGGCGCTAATAGGCATAAATAACGTCCAAAAAAAGACTTGTTTTTCTAGCATTCTACGAAATCGGAATTAAGATGTTTTAGAATCTGTTTCGGACTCCGACTCGGCATCATCTATCGTGTTTGAAGGAAGTTCGATGCCGGGTCTTGAAGACTGAATCAGTTCATCCAGTTCTTTGCCCAGGACGGTTTCTTTTTCGAGCAGCACTTCCGCCAGTTTATGAAGGATGTCCACATTCTCGTTTAACACATCCATGGCGGATCGATAGGCATCTTTGATCAACTTGTTGATCTCTTCATCGATTTTTTGAGCGGTGGACTCGGAATAATCCCTGTGCTGGGTGATTTCCCGGCCCAGAAAGATCTGCTCTTCACCTTTGCCGTAAGACAACGGGCCCAGCGATTCGCTCATACCCCAGTTCCTTATCATTTGTTGTGCCAGGCCGGTGGCCTGCTTGATATCATTGGCGGCACCGGTACTGATCCGGTTGAAGATAATCTCTTCGGCCGCCCGTCCGCCGAATGCCACCGCCAACTCACTTTCAAGCTGATCTTTGAATCTGAAATCGCGCTCTTCGGGCAAAAACCAGGTAATACCGGCAGCGCGCCCGCGGGGTACGATGGTTATCTTGTTAACGGCATCGGTCTCGGGCAGGAACCGGGCGACCAACGCGTGTCCGCCCTCATGGTAGGCCGTGACTTTGCGGTCCTCTTCCTTGATCACCTTCGATTTACGTTCCAGCCCCATGTAGACCTTGTCTTTGGATTCTTCAAAGTCTACCATTTCAATTTTTTCTTTATCTCGTTTGGCGGCCAGCAAAGCGGCTTCATTGACCAGATTCTCCAGATCGGCCCCGGAAAATCCCGGAGTTCCCCTGGCCAGAATCATAGGTTTCACGTCCGGACCAATGGGCGTTTTTTTCATATGGACTTTGAGAATCATTTCGCGCCCTCTAATGTCCGGCATGGACACCACGACCTGACGGTCAAAACGACCCGGGCGTAACAGCGCAGGATCGAGGACATCCGGCCGGTTGGTGGCCGATATCAGGATAACGCCCTCGTTGGATTCAAAACCATCCATTTCAACCAGGAGTTGGTTCAGGGTCTGTTCTCTTTCGTCATGTCCGCCTCCGAGACCTGCACCGCGATGTCGACCGACGGCATCGATCTCGTCAATAAATATAATACAGGGAGCGTGTTTCTTTCCCTGGACAAATAGATCGCGCACCCGGGACGCACCGACACCGACGAACATCTCAACAAAGTCGGAGCCGCTGATGCTGAAAAAAGGAACCCCGGCCTCCCCGGCAATCGCCCGGCCCAAAAGTGTTTTCCCGGTGCCCGGGGGACCCATCAAAAGAACTCCTTTCGGGATTCGTCCGCCCAGGCGGGTGAATTTTTTTGGGTCCCGCAGGAACTCGACAATTTCTCCCAGCTCTTCTTTGGCTTCGTCAATGCCGGCCACATCTTCAAAAGTCACTTTTTCCGACTGATCGGTGGACAGCCGCGCGCGGCTTTTGCCGAATGAAAGCGCTTTGCCGCCACCGGCCTGCATCTGGCGCATGAAAAAAATCCAGACGCCGATCAGCACCAGCATTGGAAACCAGGATACCAGCACGGACATATACCAGGGATTTTCCGCCGGCGGCTTAGCGCTGATGCTAACGCCTTTTTTCCTGAGAATACTGATGAGATCCTTGTCCGGAGGAGCATATATCTTCAAACGGTTGCGATTGGTATCCGTGACGTACAGTTCCTGGCCCTGTATCACCACCCCGGCCACCCGCTCATTTTCGACCATATTCAGAAACTCGGTATAACTGATGCTGGTTTCAGCCATCCGCTGTTGACTGAAAAGGTTGTATAGCATAACCATCATCAGGGTGATGACCAGCCATAATGCCAGATTTTTATAAAACGGATTCAAATGTGTTTACCTCCTGTACTAAAATAAAGGAATTCTATCTTATTTCATAAACGGCAGAGCGAAGCGAACCCTTAACTTTAGATCACTTCACACTTCGTATTATTTTCAAGGCAGGGCCCATTATTTCTAACCTCGCTCTGAGGACCAGGTTTTCGAAATTATTCCTTAGATTCGTCAATCTTCAATCGATAGTATTCAATTTTTACAACAGTATCACGTATCTTGAACGAAATATCAAGAGCCAAGTTGCCGGCGCCTCAGCGCGGCGCT
>JAJRVC010000033.1 GCA_024277475.1 Deltaproteobacteria bacterium | reverse complement strand
TTCCACGATATTGTTCGACACAGACCTCCAGAAGCCATGCACATCTGAACTGCCGAGAAAAAATGCTTTTTAACGGCAAACTCCATTCGGGCCAAACCAGCCATATTTTATCCAGGAGCCTTGAAAATGAGCTCTTCTCAAGCGTTGTTGCTTCCGATAAGTACGCATTGGTTCGGGACAATAGCCCATCCTGCAGGACAATCGGCTCAAAGGGATGACGAGCTTCTCCGTGGGCAAAATTTTCTGCAATCGGATTCTTCAAAAATAGCTGTTTGTCTTCTTCAAAGACATGAGCGAGTGCCGTCAGAAAGGTCCGCAATTTGTTCACGTAGCGGCCAATCTCTGGTGAGAACTTTCGCTCAAACCAGGCGGGGCCATCAAAACGACACACAACCGAACCGTCGTGCGAAGGCACAACCATGATTGCATAGACAGCATCAGGCTTGAAGATCACAGAGTCTTCGATAAAAAGCGCATCGCCTAAAGGGACTGCGAAGTCCAACGAAGGCAGCTCTAACGACTCAGGCTCGAAGATGTCATCTTCATCTGTTACATCAAGGTCTGTGCTCTCATCAACAGTAGATTCCAGTTCGACGGTATCTTCGAGTTCCTGATTTTCATCATTGCTTAAAAAGCTCAGATACTTATTCAAAGTGACGGGAGAGAGACTGAAGATTGCCTCTCGAATGTGGACGAGGTCTGCACGAAGTTTCTTGCTTTTTTGCTTTTCATGCCTTTTTACTTTTGATTTTGCCGTCTGCTTTAATCTGTGTGTTTCAGACGAGCGGCCATGTCCTTTGCTCATTTTTTTTGATCTCCTCGGACAGCAAAGTGAACCGGCGATTGCCCTGTTACCACCCTGGCAAAGGGAGAAGACAAATCATCTATCGTTCCTAGTCGAACGCTTTCCAGTAACGACTGCCACTGTCCTGGTCCTATTAATCCCGAGATAGATGAACGATTTCCTTCCCAGGCACTTTTGTTCGTTCTCTTTTCGCTTAGGTGAATAGCAAGCCAGATCAGATATAAATGGTTTTCATCAATATTCCGGTAGGCACTTTCGCGTTTTATTCTTTTTACAAAGCCAGGGGCATCGCTCTTTTTTTCGAACCAGTTATAGCCAGACCCTTCTTGCAAGCTTTCTAATCTCCCTTTTTGTTCCTCTTTACTGAACGGGGTGCGATCTTTGCCATTAAGCAAGCTGGTCATCTCATCGATGGAAAGTTGCTTTTGGGACGTATGAAAGCTCTGCATCGAAAGTTGAGTTCCTCTTTCACCGAAGGATTGTGCCGCAATCAATCCTGCGGGGAAACCATCAGGGATCTGGGCAAAACCCGAGACTGCACCGTAACAGTTTGAGCAGACAACTTTTTGTTCAACCCATCGGCACCCGGTGAGGTTTCCTGTTGTCTGCTCTGAACCGCAATTTCCTGATTTGACCGTCCAGTCCCATCCGGTAAGAACGAGTGCCCGTGTCAATGCGCCCGCTTTGCCGGTGCCAAGTTTTTTATCGACCATGGAGCTTCTGGCATTCATTGCCGCCATAAACGATGAGCTTGGTGTCATCCCTGTGACAAAATTATCAACAACGAAAAAATCGGACGGACGAGCAGCAAAACCTGTATCACCTGATCCCAACAGTCCTCTTGCCCCGATAAGCTGTCGTGTCTGTTTGGTGCCACGAGCGCCACTTACGGCAAGAACTGCGAAACCGTAGCCAGGGAAGGAACTGTTCTGCTCTACGAGGTTCTGGAGGTGTTCCAAAACAACGGCCCCAATTTTCCCGGTGGTATCTTCCAGAGATTCACCACGACAGCCAGAAGGTTCTTCGGGCATGACCTTATCGACCTCTCGGCTACAGGATTTGTGCAATTCATGTAACGACAGAAAGCCAAAAGACAGGCCATGCTCAGTTAACGCTTTGAACGCAAGCCGCATCCATTCGGGGACAACCTTAATGCTTATCTCCGGGTGTACAGCACAGAGATGTTTAAGTAGCTCCTCCCCCGCTCCTTTTTTCCAGGAGCCATTTTGCTCAAGAAGGTCACGGCACTTTTCACATTTACGCAGCTCATAATTTTCGAAAAAGAGTGTTTTCAGTGCGGCTTTTGATCGGTTGTCTTTGGATAACAAGAAGTGTCCGGCGACAAAGTCCTGGTCAAAATTAGCCATTGGTTCATGGTTTGCCCAGGAGAAGAGGTTCCAGGGTTTGGTTGGTTTCATTCGCTCCGCCTCGGCATGTTCTTCTTTGCTCCAGGGCAGATGAATAGTCATTTCATCACCATCAAAATCGGCACCGAAGCCCTTACAGACCAATGGATTAATTTTTAAAATCATTCCTTCTCCCGGAGGGAGAGGCACAGGTTTAAAGCCCATAATGCTATAACGATGCAGGTAAGGTTGCCGGTTCAGTAACAGGTTTGTCTCTGGGAAGACCTCAAGGTAGCGACTGAGGATTTTATGAATAAGAACAAGGTGCTCTCGTGAAAGCTCTGCTTTCGGCCAATGGTTATTTGACCAAAACTCTTCACTCAGGATGAAACGTTCGGCCTCTTTTGATATGTCCGGTATGGAGAGGTCTTCTCCAAAGGCCGCCTTGATGAGCCTGTCAATCGCGTCATCTTTAACAAAGCTCAACAAGATTTCAGGGTGCTTTGAGATCTCCGGTCTGAGTAAGGGGAACAATGTCTCTGTCGGCACTCCGCAGGAGTCCCAAGGCAAGTCAGGGTCAGGCACAATGACCATGCGACCCGAGGTTTCAACGCGCCGACCGAGGCCATCGCGCCGCAGCAAGCCGAATTTACCGAAAAGTCGTCTGTGCAATTGTTCAAATATTTGCTTGATTACGATCCGAAGTTTGTTTTCTGGAGCTCCCTGCTGGGAGAGTTGCAATAACTCCTGATATAGACTCGTCAACTCTTCTGGTTCTGGTATTTCTGTGATGCCGGCCCGGCTGTGGCCACGATAGCGGTATTTGAGTGGCAGTACCGGGATAAATTCAAGGCGGGGCGGGAGGTCCATTTTACCGAAGCGAAGAGGACCGCCAGATTTGCCGACTGTAGTGTCGGGATAGGCGACTGGGTCAGGCAATCTGATGAACCCCCATTTTTCTGGAGCCCAGTTGTTAACACTCACTCCACCGAAAATAAGTGGATCACAAAGTCCTCCAGGTAGCGCAAACGGAACTGTTTGCGGTGCCTCGCATTTCAGATGGCTTGATTTGTGACGATTGCAGCAGAGCCAGAAGTCCGCAATGTGGGTAACTGGAAGACACCGCTTTTTCTTCCCTCTATCGGACTGCATATATGCGGTAAAGGTCTTTCTGCCAAGCTTAAAAGTTATTAGGATTGTCCGTTTGGTTAGCTTGTAGGAAAATGTCAGTTTGCGTTTACGGTTGTTGGTTTCAGCTTGTACAGGGATCAGGTCGATATGAAGTTCCCCCTGAGTTTTGCCGCTGGATACAGGCAGTAGGGGTATTTCGTCCACCGTATTTTGAGGCAGGACTAAACCATGTTCGCGTAGAACGTCCCTCACCGTTAGTCTGACAACTCGGCTGCGTTCAGATTGACCTGTCCCTCTTACCCTGCCGGGGTAAGTGAAGCCACATTGTTCCTGGGGGCAAGTGAAGTGCCCTTCAACACCAAACCCCCAAGTTTCTGCACTACGGACTTCTTTCATTCTGTGCACAATCGTTTCGGGAGAAAGCCATGAGAAAGTTACCGAACCATTCTCAACTTTGGTTTCGAATCCCATGGCACAGAGATGATCCTTGATTGCCTGGAATGTTTGTCCATGGACTAAAGGGAAGGGTCCAGGCAACGATGGGTCTGATTTCCCCTGCAGGATGGTTTGTAGAGTTTCTTTCGCACTATGAGCAGATAATGCCCATATTTCCATTTCGCCAAGGCGTTGTCCTCCTCCACGTCTTTTCCCGCTTACCGGTTGGCCTGTCACCAAATTGTAAGCGGGTTGTCGGCTCAAATTCGGCCAACCACGAACATGAGCTTTTTGGGTTGCGACATGCTTAAGCCGGACTATGTGCTGGAATCCAACAACCACGGGAGTTTCAGTCTTTTTTCCGTTCGGAAGGTCCAGGAAAATGCGACCGTATTGATTGACAATTTCCGGTGCTTCCCCTGCATTGGTGGTATGAAAGATTTTCCGGATAGGATCGAGATCGACCCTTTTGAATGCTTGTCCTATCGTCTCCAGGTTTTGATTGTCACTCTTGTTCAGCCGTAGGGCCAATCCGATACTTGTCTCGAGAAGTTGCCCCAGATTCATTCGTGAGATGACTCCGTGTGGGTTCAGTACCAAGTCAACGGTACGACCGCGTAACTCCTTTGGCAGTCGCGGGTCATCCGGGAGTCTGGGTAGCTTTTCATCAGAGAGAAGCGTTGATACTACGCCCTTGTTGCCGTAGCGTCCCATCAATTTATCACCTACCATCAGGGGCAGTTTTTTGTGGACCTTCCAGTGCATGGAACCTCCTAGATGAGGGGCGGGGGGGGCGACATAGCGGACATCAAGTAACTCTCCCGCATCCTTTTCATCATAAAGAACAGGAATCGTCTGGCCATTTGTGGGATTTTTAAAGAATGCCAGTGGGTTTTGTGGACTGATTGGCCCAGGCTTACGCAGCCCATTTGAGTCATATTGCAGTACTTTGAAAGCTTCTTCAAAAGTGTTCTCAAAAACAGGTGCAGTTAATTTATAGCCTGGCAGGATAAATATAGAGCGTTCGTCTTCAGTTTCCCAATCCATGACACCGTCATCGACCAGTCGTTTATTGGCAACAATGGCATCTTCCATATTCCAGCCGTACCAAGGCATGTAGGCAACTAGAAGATCGGTTCCTAGGGCATTGTCATTACTAGATTTTTTTTCTTCTAATCCCAATATGGGTTTGGCCAATTTGGCGATTGCCGTTTCCTTGCCTGTTTGGATGGCCGCAGTTTGCCGCCCTCTGATGGGAACGGCTTGTTTGAGGTTTTTTGCTCCCATCATAGAGCGCGGCCCATCGTTGTGCTGGTAAAAGGGCACTAGGGAGGAAGCATATCCCAAATCACTGTCAAGGGAGTCTTGGCTTGCCGGGTAAAGCAGGCCCAAGGCATCGGTTTGTACATTGCTAGCGAGGTGCAATGTTATCCCGACTTTTTTGGACTCAGGTGTTTCGACTGGACAGATTATTCCTTTGTAACTTGGATGATTTTGCCGAAAAATTGCGGGCAGTTGTTCAAGAGTTTTCTGAGGATAGCCATAGCGCTGAAAAGAACTGAGGCGTGAAAGTGCGTCGATACTGTTTAATGGATCGAAATTGTGAAACCAGCCAGTTTTTATCAACTCGGAGCTTGCAACAAGCTGAAATCCTTCTCCTCCCTCTGTAACCAGAGTACTAACCCTCGACCAGAAAGTGAGTGCATTCTTCTCTTTGAAGTCTCTAAGCTCCGTGGCAAAAAATCCAAGCACTTGATCAATGAGAAATGCAGAATAAGTATAAAGCCTCTGCCAACCTAAGTCCTGCTCATCAAGGGGATGACATCCACCATCCATCTTGTCAGTCTCTACCTTGTTCATGATGTCTTTTAATTTGTCATTGAGTCTTTTGGCGTAACCGTTCCGCTCCTTTTTATTTATCTGGATGATCCTCGAGGGAAGAATTTCTCCTATCTCTGCCAACCCGTCACAATTTGTACAGGAGCTACCAGGGCAGGTATAGGGTGTGATAATTCGAGAAGGCAGTGAGGGCAACTTCTTTTTTTTCGTAGAAGGGCTGTAATCAAAATAATTCCTTGCTGAGAGAACCAAACGGAGAAAATCGCCACTTTTCTGTTTACCTTCTTTTACTTCGTGTTTGCGCAAAAACCACAATCCTGGTTGCCCAACGAGACGTGGGTGCCATATCCAGCTACCAGCACGGCCATTTTTCGACTGAGCAGAATTAAGGAGAAAGACTCCTTGAACGGGGGAGGGGAAAGAAAAGCGAAGAGCGTCCTTGCTTCCTGACCACCGAATGATCAACGACCCGAGAAGAGTCCGGTTTGTTCTCAGACAAAAAGCGGCCTCATCTGCAGATGGAAGTGACAGACTGATATCCAACGCCTCCGTGTGGAGGAGAAGGGCCTCTCCCAAGACCTGTTCAAGACGCTTTTCAAGCTGCAACTCGACAGCTTCACGTGGCAAAAGAAAAGGAAGAGTCCTGAGAAACTCCTCTGAAAAGCTGACAAGCTGTTTCTTGACAGCAAACCTTAAAAAAGGGTTTTTTGAATTTTCCCAGGCTTCTTGAAAAAATTCCTTTGGAGAAAAAAGGCGAAACAGCTTTTCCCCACTGAATTCTCCGGGTTTTTCAACCTCAAGATCTGCCAACAATTTTACTTTTTCATATATTCTTGGAGAATCCTGCTCTTCAATCCTTAAACGAAAGAAGTATAGTTCCGCGTTTTTCTCGACATATCCCTCATTTCCAGAAGTTCGATATGAACGAAAGGGGAGATAAAAAGATCCTTTTGAAGAGGAGCCCTTAACCTCTTCCAGCCTGTTATGCAGAAAAGACCAGTCGGCTTCTGTCAAGTTTTTCCGTAAGTCTATTCCCCACCTTTCTTTTATCTCAGTCGCACCGCACTCCTCCTTTAGTTCACGAACAACTGCTTCGTGCGGGGTTTCCGTCTCAATATGGCCGCCTAGAAAATTGTAGCCTTTTAAATATTTATTCAACTGAAGCAGGTAGCCCCTTTCACCAACACGGGAAACCACCTCCAAGATGACAAAACTTAGCCTAGTGACAGGTCTGGACATCAATACTCCCTCCCCCAAAAGAAGGTCAAACTCTCACTGTTGTCTCACAGTTTAATCGATTAAATAGAAGGCATGGAAACTCACTTATGATGGACTCGCAAATTCGCTTATGCCGGCACACCTGGGGATTCTGCCGGAAGGCCTGTTCGAAAGTGAAATTGACCGGCAAATATTCTCAAATACTCACGTGCAGACTGTAGCTGCGCTTTGACCGCTGAAAACCACTGCTGCCGAGCCGATATCGGGGAATTATTCCCATTTCCTGGCCGACCACCCCGGTTTCTGAACGCAGCGGCCCGACGGATATTCAATCCGGCGGCTTTCAGAGTCGCCGCGAGTCTGACTTGGATCATGCCCCTGACGCGGAGATGCTTGAGTCCGGTGACGCGGTCCAGGTCGGACATGGTTGCTTCGACTCCGGCCCGATAGCGATATCGGTCTTTGAACTCCGGAGTCTGTTCCTGTTTGCGCCGTCGGGCCAGACGTAACGATTTGGCATCGTAGCTGATCGTGCAACGATTCTTCTGTCGCTTGACCGGACAATCAGATTGCTTCGGGCAATTGTCGCAAACCGTTTTAGCGAAGTTCACGGTCATGCCGCCTTTTTTGCCGGCCTTGATTCGTTGTGGCGGATGCCCGGCAGGACAGACAGTCATCTCGTCGGCCTCGGAGAATTGGAAATCGGCCAGGGTGATGGTTTTTTGCTCCCGGGTGCCCATGGCAGGCGCAACGACCTCAATGCCCTTCTCTTTAGCGGTTTCGATATTCTCGTCACTGCCGTAGAGGGAGTCGGCCAGGAGCTCACGTGGTGCCAGCTTGCGCTCCTTGGTCTCTTCGATTGCCGGGATCAGGGCATTGGCATCACTCTCATGGGCCGCCTCGACACGGACATGAGTGATCAGGTCCGGTTGTGTCTTGTCCGGGGAATAGGTCTCCATGACCTGCACCTGATATCCCTGACCCTTGTGGCCGCAATAACCGGCATCGGGGTCAGAGGGATTCTGCAGCGAATCGGACGGGACCTCCTTGTTCGGCTTGATGATCACGCAGGTGGCGGTCTCGGTTGTCTCAACCACGCACTGCTCGCCAAACAGCCGAACCAGGAGCTGATAGCTCGACATCTTCACAACGGCATCCCGGTCCCTGAACCGTTCAATCAGGGCAAAGCAGTCATCGCCGACCTGCTGAAGGGTCCGGGATGATTCGCTCGGCTTGACAGCAAATTGACCGTCGTTTTTCTCTTCGTAGCGACTGGACAGCTCCCCGAGTGTTCGGTAATGCTCGGCATGATGACGTTTAAGATTGACCAGAAACTTCCGGATTGTTTTCACGAACAGCCGGATCCGACCTAAGTGGGCCATGTTGGAGAAAATATGTACCGAGTCGAGTCGCTGTTTGGATGGATCCAGATCAAACAACTTGGTCAGTGCCTCGGAAACATTCTCAAACAACGCCTGATCCAGACCGAGGCGGCCGACATGATCCCGCATGGTCCAGAGAGTGCGGGGCGAGACATAGGAACTGAAATCCGAGGCATCGGTGATATTGAGCGCATACTGCCAGAGAATATTGAAGGCAAACTGTTGCACCGTCTCTTCGTCGGTCAGGTCTTCCATCTGCTGCAGAAGAACCAGGCCGAGCATCGCGTAGAGTTCTTTGGTCTGCCGCCCTCTCGATTCGTTGTACAGAGGGAAAAGCTTTTCAGCCGGTAACCGGTGAAGGATCTCTTCACGGAACAGATGCGCCCAGGACGACTCCAGCAGGGCAAGCCGTTTCGGGCCGAGATGCTCAAACGGGTTGAACATGTCGTAGGTTTTGTGGTCCTTGACGTTGATCATGTAATCTCCGGATAACTCGTTGAATTTATTATAGTTATCCTAACATAAGTCCATGTTTCAAGCAAGGATAATTACTGAGTTTTACCAGTAATTTCACCTAGTTGTCAGTGAATGGAGTTTTTGCGAGTCCATCATTTATAATAAAAGTTTTAATGTCATGAACATTGTCGATTCCAGTTTAGTTGAAGAACCCTTGATTAGATCGGCGAGTATGGTTGAAGTTGAAGATGGTGATAATGTCTACGTTGTTAGCGGGATGAAACTATATTCATATGTTATTTCACTGCAGATGAAAAATATCTATAATTTAAATTCTAATGTTAGGAAGGTTTTGTACCGTAATGGTTCATTGTTTTATTTAGACACAAAATACGAAAATGAATCTAGTGCCCTCCTTAATTCAAGGATTGGCTCAGTTTCAAAGGACGGTGCTTCAAATGTTAATATTTATGATCCAGCGTTGCTTGATGTTAATGATTTTGATATT
>JAJRVC010000614.1 GCA_024277475.1 Deltaproteobacteria bacterium | reverse complement strand
ATAACCATGCGGTTCTTATGGCTGAAGTGTTCAACGAGTTGTTTCCCCAATATGGCGGAAAGTTTTGCCGGGTGATTGACAACTATGATCCCCGCGCCGAGCAGCTGATCGATGATTTCAAAAGTGCTAAAGACAGCGATCCGCGGATTGCCATATCGGTAGACATGCTCGATACCGGTATCGACGTACCCGAAATTGTCAATCTGGTGTTTGCCAAGCCGATCCGATCTTTGGTCAAATTCGAACAGATGATCGGCCGTGGTACCCGTCTCTGTCCGGATCTCTTCGGCCCCGGCAGGGACAAGACCTATTTCAGGATCTTCGATCACTGGGGCAATTTTGAATTCTTCGATAAACAGTACAAAAAAGCAGAACCTGCGGTCAACAAATCACTGATGCAGCAGCTTTTTGAAGTGCGGCTGGACCTGGCCCGAACGGCTCTTGATCAGAGTGAACCTGAGACTTTCGACCGGGTCGTCCCACACATCAGGCAAGACCTTGAGCGCTTGTCGGAAGATACCATCAGCGTTCGCGAAAAATGGCGTGAAAAAAGATCGGTTGCCAAGCTGGAAGTTCTGCGCCGATTCGATCCGGTCAGTGAACAAATCCTTAGAACACAGATGGCCCCGCTGATGCAATGGGCCGATATTCGCGGCCAGGTGGAAGCCTATCGTTTTGATCTGCTGATAACCGCTTTTCAGGTTGAATTGATTAACAAATCAGGGCGTTTTGACGATTTTAAGGCCCAGGTTCTCGATCAGATCGGCCGCCTCCAGATGCATTTGAACCCGGTTCGCGACAAAGCCGATGTGATCAGAATGGTCAAAAGCCCGGAATTCTGGACTTCCGTGACGATCCGGGAACTGGAAAAGGTTCGCAAAGCGCTTCGTGGTATTATGAAATATGCCGCCAAAATCACCTATGCCCCGCCCCAACCTAAATTTATCGACATCCATGACGGGCAGGAACAATACCAGCGCCTGCCGACCCGCCTGAAGTGTGCAGACATGCCCGGATACCGCAAACAGGTTCAGGCTGCCCTGCTGAAAATCTTCGCTGAGAACCCCACCCTGCAGAAGATAAAAGCCGGCGAGCCTGTTTCCAAGACGGATCTGAATGCTCTCACTTCCCTGGTGCTCACCCAAAGTCCTGATGTGGATCAGGAGCTTTTGCGGGATTTTTTCGAGGAAACCGCCGGTCCGCTCGATTTTGCCATCCGCAGTATCATCGGTATGGATGCCGGCGCCGTAAATTCCCGTTTTGCGGCTTTTATTTCAGCCCACCCCAAACTCAGCGCCAACCAGGTCAGCTTTCTGAATCTGCTCAAAAACCATATCAGCCGATACGGCGTCATTGAAATTGAAGATCTTTACGAACCGCCTTTTACCACGATACACAGCGAGGGACTGGACGGGGTCTTTACGGACGAAAGCATGGTCGATGAACTGCTGGGAGTTGTGGCGTCATTTCGGCCAAAGCCCAAACTTATAGGGGATCACCGCTATGGCAGTGTCTGAGAAAAATCGGCCGGTCTTTCTGGAGCAGCCTGAATCGCGCCGGCTGGAATTCAAAGAGGCTTTCCCCAAGGGGGATCAGGTTGCACGGACAGCAGTCGCGTTTGCCAACGGGGCCGGGGGGCAGATTGTCTTCGGTGTGAAAGACGATCCCCGCCAAATTGTCGGTATTTCAGACGACAGGATATTCCCCCTTGAAGAACGGATCAGCAACTGTATTTTCGATCTTTGTACTCCGCCCATTTTGCCGGAAATCTATATTCAATCTGTTGAAGGCAAAGCCCTGCTGGTTGTCAGTATTTTTCCCGGTTCTGAAAAACCATATTACCTAAAAAAACCCGGTAAGAAAAACGGTACTTATATCCGGGTAGGTTCCAGCAATCGCAAGGCATCTCCGGAAACCATCGAAGCACTGGAGCGCCGGCGACGGAAAGTATCATTCGACGCATTGACGGTATACGACTGCCCTGTCGAAGATATCGATCTATCGCGATTCAAGAAAGCTTTTAAATTGCAAACCGGTCGCAAGTTAGGCAAAACGCAGTTTTTTAATATGGGGTTGTTACAAAAAAAACAGGGACATGAATATCCAACCAACGCCGCATTGCTCCTGTCCGATTCACCTTCCCGCAAGCAGTTTTTTCCTTACGCCAAAATCGAATGCGCGCGGTTCAAAGGAACCGACAAACGGGTTTTTCTGGACCAGTCGGCCATTGAAGTTCCGGTTCACGCTACCGTCGAACCCTGCATGACTTTCATCAAAAAGAATATCGCCCTGGGTTCCACTATCGGTGAAATCTACCGCAAAGACCGCTGGGAATACCCGCTGGAGGCGATCCGGGAAGCCCTCATAAACGCCATCATTCACCGCGACTATGCCATCCTCGGAAGCGATATCAAGGTGGCCATTTACGATGACATGCTGGAAATCACCAGCCCGGGCCCCTTGCCGGATGCGTTGCCGGTGGAGGAACTCGGTACCGGTCGCAGCGAAATCCGCAATCGTGTTTTAGCTCCTATTTTTAAGGATTTGAAACTCATCGAAGCCTGGGGCAGCGGCATTCAGAAAATCCGCAAAGAGCTAGAGCTATACCCGGAAATCGAGCTGGTACTCCTGGAAGCCGGTAATGCTTTTCAGGTTCAGTTTTTGAAAAAGGATCTGGGCAGGGCAGAGTCAGGGCAGAGTCAGGGCAGAGTCAGGGCAGAGTCAGGGCAGAGTGCCACGGATATTGAGGCAGAGTCACTCCAGCAAAAAGTTATTAGCGTGTTGGGACAGGATGCCCTTTCAAAGTCTGAAATCGCAAATAAAGTCGGCCTAAATAGTGTTACCGGCCATTTAAATCGAACTATCCGTTCGTTGCTGGAGAATGGTTCTATCGTATACACCATCCCGGACAAACCCAACAGCCGGCTGCAGAAGTATAAACTAAAGAAGAATTAACCGCAGATAGACGCGAACTTTTCGTCCGGCTGACCCGATCGAAAAATATTTTGTATTGTTAAAATATACAGTTAAGGTTTGTCTTGTATATGCTTTTAGAAAGCGTCTGCGAGGGTCTACGTCCGTCTGCGGTTAATTCAAAACAAGATAGGAGTAACACCATTCAATGATAAACGGAATAAAAAGCCAGACCGACAAGCTTTGGACGGAATTCTGGACCGGCGGGATCACCAACCCGCTCATGGTCATCGAGCAGATTTCTTTTTTAATGTTCGCGCGCCTCTTGGACATTCGTGAAACCCGTGAAGAAAAAAAGGCCAACCGAACCAGACAGCCGTTTAAACGAATATTTGCCGACGACGAACAGCACCTGCGCTGGTCGCAGTTTAAAAACAAAACCCCGGCCGATGCCATGTTGAAAGTCGTGCGGGATGAGGTCTTTCCCCATTTCAAACGGGTGGCGGTGGACGGTGCCAAATTCGGCGAGTACATGAAAGACGCCCAGCTCATGATCCAGAAGCCGAACCTGCTGGTATCGGCCGTCAGCATGATCGACAAACTGCCCCTGACCGAGGGCGACACCAAAGGGGATCTCTACGAATACCTGCTCAGCAAATTGACCACTGCCGGCATCAACGGCCAGTTCCGCACCCCCCGGCATATTATCCGCAAAATGGTGGAGATCGTCGATCCCGGACCGGAAGATACCATTGGTGATCCGGCCTGCGGCACGGCCGGTTTTCTGGTTTCGGCCATGGAGTACCTCATGGAAACTCATACCTCGCCCGAGGCTATCATCACCCATGAGGACGGCAGTAAAACCTATACCGGTGATAAATTGCGGCCTTACAGGGATCACATTCAGAACCATATGCTCAACGGGTTCGATTTTGACGTGACCATGCTGCGCATCGCCTCCATGAACCTTTTGCTGCACGGCATCGACGCCCCGGATATTCACTACCAGGATACCCTGAGCACCGGTTTCCCGGACCGCTTCCCGGAAATGGCCGAAGACCACTTCAATGTGATCCTGGCTAACCCGCCGTTCAAAGGGAGCCTGGACTACGAAGATGTGCATGCGTCCCTGTTAAGCAAGGTCAAAACGAAAAAGACCGAGCTGTTATTTGTGACCCTGATTTTGCGCATGCTCAAAATCGGCGGCCGTTCGGCCACGGTTGTGCCCGACGGCGTTTTGTTCGGCTCTTCCAAAGCCCACCTGGCCTTGCGCAAAATGCTGGTGGACAACAACCAGCTCGAAGCCGTCATCTCGCTGCCTTCCGGTGTTTTCAAGCCCTATGCCGGCGTTTCCACGGGCATTATCGTCTTTACCACAGGCGGCAAGACACAAGATGTCTGTTATTACGATGTTCAGGCGGATGGTTTCTCGCTGGATGATAAGAGAGAACCCCAGCCGGATAACAATGACCTGCCGGATATGTTGGAGCGATGGCGCAAGCGTGACCCCCAAAAAGACACCGACCGGACAGGCAAGCATTTTTTTGTAAATGCCGATGAGATCCGGGAGCACAAGTATGATCTTTCCATCAACCGGTATAAGGAAATCGTGTACGAAGAAGAGGAGTATGATCCGCCTAAAGAGATTCTGGCACAAATGAAGGCGCTTGAAAAAGAGATTTTGGCGGATATGGAGGAGTTGGAGGGGATGTTGGGATGAATAAAGAGGTTTTTAGACTTAAAGCAAAATGTCCAGCTAATTGGGTTACTCTGCCATTTGGTGATGCTATCAAGGACGTCACTGGTGATAAGCCAAAAATTAAGAAAGGTTCATATAAAGAAAATGGTTCGTTAGCCGTTATAGATCAAGGGCAGGAACTCATAGGTGGATATATTGATGATGAAAGCCTAGCATGCAAAGAAAAGCTTCCCTGCATTTTGTTTGGAGATCATACTAAAATTTTCAAATTTATAGACCAACCTTTTGCCCTTGGTGCTGACGGTGTTAAGGTTTTGGTTCCGAAAGGTGAGTTTGATAAGCGATTTCTTTATCATTACCTAAATACGCTGAAATTGCCTGATAATGCAGGATATAGCAGGCATTTTAAATTTCTCAAAGAAAAGGCTGTGGTTAAGCCGCCTTTGGCAGAACAAAAACGCATCGCCGCCATCCTCGACAAGGCCGATGCCATCCGCCGCAAACGCCGACAGGCGATTAAGCTTGCCGATGAGTTTTTGCGGGCGGTGTTTTTGGATATGTTTGGGGATCCGATCAAAAACACAAAGGATTGGAAGCTATCCCGTTTCGGGGATGTCTGTGAATCGCGACTTGGAAAAATGCTCGATTCAAAACAACAAACTGGAAAAAATCAAAGAAAATATCTGAGAAATGCCAATGTTCAATGGGATCAATTTGATTTAAACAATTTATTAGAGATGGATTTTCAAGAAAAAGATAGAGATACTTTTAGGCTAAAACATGGAGACTTACTTATATGTGAAGGTGGTGAAATCGGCAGGGCAGCTATTTGGAGAAATGAAATTTCAGAATGCTATTTTCAAAAAGCACTCCATCGAATTAGACCAAAAAGTAAACTGGCAACTGCAGAATATTTGCTGCACTTAATGTGGTTTTTTGCAAAAAACGGTGGATTCAAAAATCATGCTACATCTGCGACTATCGCTCACCTCACTGGAGTGAAATTGAAGGAAATGGTAATTCCATTACCCCCAATAGAGGCACAAAAAAAATTTTCAAATTACTATTTCTTTGCTAAATCCTTAAGAATTAAATATTCTCATTTAATCAATGATAGCCAAAACCTGTTCAATTCTATTTCTCAAAGAGCCTTCCGCGGAGAACTTTGATGCCGATATCAGCCATCACCATCGAAAACTTCAAGGGTATTAAGGACCCTGTCCGCATAGATTTTAAGCCAATTACACTTCTCTTCGGCCCCAACAGCGCGGGCAAAAGCACCATCGTTCAGGCCCTTCACTACGCTCTTGAAATTTTCGAACGAAACAACCTCGACCCCGACAGAACGTCCATCGGCGGCAAGGCGGTTGACCTGGGCGGGTTTGAAACCCTGGTTTACAATCACGACATGTCAAAATCGATCTGTCTCAAAATCGATCTGGATCTTCAAGATGAAGACTTGCCTCAATATTTTGACGGCTATGAAGACATGGGGCTTTTTCAGTTTTCAGACAAGCAGATAGGTGAAATCCCCATGCGGGCAGTGTCCGCGGCGGTGGAAGTCTCCGTCAAATGGAACCACCAGTTGGGTCGGCCGGTTCTTTTTCAATACAAAGTGGATATGAACAGCCACCACCTGGCTACCATCGAAGCCACGGACGACGGCAAGCAGGTGTTTCTATCGAAAATTAACCCACTCAATCCGGTTTTTCTGGAAAATATCAGCCCGGACGAGGCTGATTGCATCATTAAACGGCATTTTGTCGAAGACTCCGCCGGCGAAGAGGAACTTGAAAAACTGGGACCGATATTTACTGCGCTTCTAACTAATTTCAAGATGGAAAAGGGAGTTGCAGGATTGACCCGGCCCATCGGGGTTGCCGGAGCAGGTACTGCCATGCCCCAGTGGGGTAAAGCCCTGCAATTTCACGGCCCCGTTTGGGCGGACGAGGCTGATCTGATCGATGAGGGCAATCTTTTAATGTGTTTGAGCGCACTGATCGTCGGGCCGGGCGAATTGGTTTGCGATGGGCTGAAAAAAATGTGCTACATTGGCCCTGTCCGGGAAATCCCGCCCCGCAATTTCACGCCGGAAAAATCGCCGGACCCCTCCCGCTGGTCTTCCGGCCTGAAGGGCTGGGATATCTTATACACCGCCAAGAAAGGATTTGTTGAGCAACTGAACCGCTGGCTGAACCAGGAAGACCGGCTGAATGCCGGTTACAGCATCGAAGTCAAACGATTTCGTGAAATTGGTGACGATGACCCGATATCAATATTTATAAACGAGGGTCTCGGCCTGGAAGAGATGGATATGATCCAGACCCGGCTGAGCGAGATACCCATAAAGAGCCGCGTGAGCATCCGCGATGAAAAGACCGGTATCGAACTGATGCCCCAGGATGTCGGTATCGGTATTTCTCAGACGCTGCCGGTTATCATCGGCTCACTTCATATCAAGGAGGGCATGCTTGCCATCGAGCAGCCGGAGCTTCATATCCATCCGGCACTTCAGGTTGCCCTGGGTGATCTGTTTATAGCCCGGAGCCGGGAGACTCAGGTCTGCTTTCTTCTGGAAACCCACAGCGAGCATTTGATGCTCAGATTCCTACGCCGCATTCGAGAAACCGATGAAGGTAATCTACCTCCGGGAAAAGATCCGCTCAGGCCGGATCAGTTGGCGGTTTACTATGTCGAGCAGGGTAAAACGGGTGTTTCAGTGTTCCCTATCCGCATCAGTGAAGACGGCGAATTCATCGATCGCTGGCCTAAAGGGTTTTTCAGTGAACGAGCGGAGGAGCTTTTCTGATCATGATTTATGAATTTGCTCTGGAACCCGCCCTGGTTGCCCGCTGGCATGACAGAAAAGAATATCTTTTTTTCGACGCAAAATTCGGCCTGCGTACAAGGAGAATCGTGTCTGCCTACCCTAAAAACTGGAAAAAATTGGTATGGGAGATATTTGAAGCAGGGCCGGCCGCTGATGATCAGAATGCGAAAATGAGGATGACCGAGCTGATTCAATTTCTTTGGCAAAATGCTGTAAAAAGACCCAGCAGTTTTTCGGAAATAACCGTGTGGCTTGAACGAACAGAGGCTGAGCACGCCGTACGGCCATTCCGCGCAATCATTGCAACCGGCAATCCCGGAAATCGTCCGTTCGTAATACCTACCAAAGATCTTATCGAAAACGGACATAAAAAATGGCAGGTTCCCGACATCTTCCCAATACCCCGAAATGCCCAGGAAATTGCAGGAGCAATTTCACCTCTCATGCGGTTATGCCGCCGTGCCATTCTCATCGATCCTTATTTTGATCCGAACAAAATTCGATTCCGCGACACACTTGAAGCCATCCTATTTTCATGCAACGAAAACATCTTTGGCATGTCGAATGTTGAGTTGGAATTGCACACATCCATCGATCGCTTCTTTAAACCCTGGGAGTGTGGCGACAACCGATCATCTGATGAAGAGCAACGCGTTTGTGACAACCTGATATCGGATATCCAAAACCGGGTAGCCGGATTGGTGCCGGTGGGTATTCAACTGAAAGTTGTTATATGGAAGCAAAGCGAAGGGGGT
>JAJRVC010000613.1 GCA_024277475.1 Deltaproteobacteria bacterium | reverse complement strand
ATATCTTTATCTATGAGCGTTGCTCTGCGAGCTAAATCTTTCTCCTCGGAAATAATCTTTTGGGCTAACTTTTTGCTGACTTCATCGATAATTTCTTTATAACAATTCTTTTCCATAATAATCTCCTTGGGTTAGAGGTGTTTATTATCCTCTAACACAGAGAGGCCTAAATGTCCCGTACTTTTTCACTTTTTACGTCATCTTCTCCAACGGTCGTGATTTACACCCCCTCAATGATTCGTGCTTGGCGCGAGTACTTTGGAATGACCCAAAAGGAATTAGCACGACGGGCGGGGATGACACAATCCGCACTGGCCAGGCTGGAGAAAGCTGACTCCAAGCCGCGGATCGGCACCTTGAAAAAAGTTGCAGCAGCTATGGACATAACAATTGAGCAGCTTACCGATTAATATCAGACCGGGATTCCAACGATGGCATGAAGATGGACGGGGCTATATCCTGTGGCTTTTACACACGTATGCTCCGATACCCCCCCCTGATGCCTTTTCTTGAAAATACGATTTGCCACAATTGATTTCTTCTGGATCTGAAACTGCCGGCACAGGAAAGAAGATAGTATGTCCACATGCGGTAGAAGCGCTGATCATACGCAGCCTTGAGTTTATCCCAGCCGTTTTGAAAATTATGGTACCAGGCCATGAGGGTGGTGTCATAATGGGGTCCGAAACTGTGCCAGTCTTCAAGCGCAAAAACACCTTCGGCGGCGACGGTAATCTGTTTGGCGGAAGGCAGTATGGAATTCGGGAAAATATATTTATTGGTCCAGGGATCATTTGAAGTGGCAGAAGAATTTCCAGCAATGGTATGCAGTAGAAACAGACCTTCCGATGCCAGGCAGTCATGGACCACCTTCATATATGTCCTGTAATTTTTGAGACCTACATGTTCAAACATGCCGATGGAGACAATACGGTCAAATTTTTCTTTCAGCTCGCGATAATCCAGCAATTCTATTTCCACCGGCAGTCCCCGGCAGAATGTCCTTGCAAAGTCCAGCTGCTGGCGGGAGACCGTTATTCCCAGAACCCGGGCACCGTATTTTTCTGCGGCGTATCGGGCAAAGCCGCCCCAGCCACAACCGATATCCAGGACTTTCATGCCCGCTGTCAGACCCATTTTGCGGCAAATTAAATCCAGTTTCGCCACCTGGGCCTCGTCAAGGGTTTTGGACTTATCCCAAAAACCGCATGAATAGTTCATGTATTTGTCCAGCATGACAGAAAAAAGATCATTGCCGGTGTCGTAATGCCGCCTGCCGATGGCATAGGCCTTTGATCTGCGCTGTAAATTGGATATTCTTGCCCGGATAACAGCTGCCAGGAGTGGCACCGGCTTTTTGGCTTGTTTATCCAGATAGGCGCCCATGATCCTGTCAAATAACTGATCCAGAGCCTCACAGTTCCACCAGCCGTCCATGTAGCTCTCCCCAAGCGCCAGGGACCCTCCAGCCAGCACCCGCTCATAAAACTTTTGATTCCGCACCCGGATGTCCCAGGGCCGGTGGCCATCGATGTGAACATCCGCCAGGTCAAGAATTTGTTGAATCGCGTATTTGCTTCTAGGTTGATTCATAAACTTCTCACCGGGTAAGGGGGAAAATGCTGTCGCTCTATAATTGTTGTTTATGTCGCCTATGTCGACTTTTCTTGATCGTGCAAGAAAATCGAATTTTTGGATTAGCCGGCCAAAAATGATAGGCGCTCAAACAAACATCGATACCGGTAAACCGGTGTTTTCAGGCCTGAGTGGATAACTATCAAGAGCATATTTCAAAAGTCAAGGCGTTTTAAAAGGAATGTTACCCTGCCCGCGTTGCCAATCGACATTGACAATCAAACCAGTATTGGAAATTTAAAAAGGTGCTGTTTTCATTTAGTGGGCAGCCTCGGAAAACGACACCCAAGATAATTTTTTCTTGCAACGCTCCTTAAAAAAGAAAAGGGTTCTGTCATCTCAATCCAGGGAGGCATCATGTATATTAAACAGGCCGATTTGTTCCGGGGAGTCAAAATGGATTTTCTAAAAAAAGTGATGGATGTTACCTTGCGAGAATCTTACCCCGCAGGCGCCATGCTTTTCAAAGCCGGAGATCCGGCTGCCCATCTCTATATTTTAATCAACGGGCGGATCGAACTGAGCATGGGAGAGGCCGATAAACAAATTCATATCGGGAACCAAACCGGCGAATCATTCGGCTGGGCCGGCCTGGTGGGCCGGGAGACATTTGCGGCATCCGGCCGGTGCCTGGATAAAGTGGATCTGCTCAGGATCGATGTAAACAGCTTCAAGCACCTCCTTGATGAATACCGCGACGATGGATTTATTTTTTATCAGAACCTGGCTGAGGCGTTGGGCAAGCGCTTGATGCAAAGTTACCAAAAAAATTTAGCAACCGACGATTGTCAATGAATGAGGAGAGGGTGCGTGAATCGCTCGGAAATACAACGGGCCCTGACAGGCTGCGAATTTTTTAAAAGCCTTGAAGGGGGCGATATTGAAAAAATTGTTTCCCTTTGCTGGCACAGAGAGTTTAAAGCCGGAGAAACTGTCTTTCAGCAGGGAAATTTCGGCGAGCACCTGCATGTGATTGCCGAAGGACTGGTGGTCCTTGAACGAGCCGTCGATCTTGGTGTTCGCAAGGGTACCGTTACTATTGAAGCCCTGGGAAGGGGACGGGTGCTGGGGAGCTGGTCCACACTGCTGGGTCAGCCCCATTTGCTGATGTCCTCGGCGGTCTGCCAGAAATCTACCCGGATACTTGTAATGAGGGGCGCGGATCTGCGCAACCTGATGCTCAGCAACAAAGAATTTGGATTCAACGTGATGGAAAGATTCTGTTTTTTGCTGAAAGATCGCATACAGGCCGCTTATGGTGCCATGGAAAAAATTTAGTCCGGATTTGATTTGTAAAAAAAATGAACCTGAAAGTGAAACTCGGAGCTCTTTAAATCTTTTCCCATGGATTCTGAAGCGACCGCCATAGAAACGGCTTTTTTAGATGACCTGCCCGATTACCTGAAAAATTTCGACAGGCTCAGAGGCCGGCTCATCCCTATTTTGCAAAAGGTGCAGCAGGTACTGGCCTATCTGCCCGCCGAAGCCCTGCAGATCGTAGCTGAATATCTCGCAATTCCCGTATCGGAAGTATACGGGGTAGCGACTTTTTACAACCAGTTCCGCTTCAATCCTCCCGGAAAATATCCGATTAAAGTCTGTCTGGGTACCGCCTGCCATGTCAAAGGGGGCGGGATCATTCTTGAAAATTTTGAACGTAAACTTGGAATCAAAGAGGGTGAAACCACCGGGAATCGTGAATTTTCCATTGAAAGGGTGGCCTGCGTGGGGTGCTGCGCCCTGGCCCCGGTGGCCCTGGTTGGAGAAGCGGTCCACGGACATATGGCCCCCAGCAAAATAGAGGGGCTTTTTATCCGTATACAGGTTGAAAAGGAAATGGCGGAGAGAAAAAAGCAGAAAAATGAAAACAGTCGATAAGGACGGAATATCGCTTTTATTCAATGCCATCCGGCAGGAAGCCGTCAAGCGGCGGGAGGCCTTCAGACAGGATGCGGCCCCCAAAATTATGATCGGCACGGCGACCTGCGGTATTGCCTCCGGTGCACTGGATACCAAACTGGCCTTTGAGCAAGCTGTTTCCGAAAGCGGTCTTGACGCCCGTATCTGTACCGTCGGCTGCATCGGCCATTGTTACGCCGAACCGGTGGTGATCATTGATTATGCGGCTTCAGGGTTTCCGCCGATATTTTATCACGAAGTGACCGCCGGCAAAGCCAGAATGTTGGTGAAGCATTTTCTTGAAGGAGGCGACCCCCTGTTTGAGCATGTTTATGGCGCAACAATCGAAAACGACATGATTCCCTCGGTCATGGAATTTTCCCGTTTCAACCAGGAAACGCGGGTTGTGATGGAAAAATGCGGCCGGATTGATCCGGAAAATATCCATCAATACATTGCTGAAGGCGGCTACACTTCCCTGGCCGGGGCGCTGGCGCTGGATCCTGAAGACATCATTGCCGAGATAAAATCCTCCGGATTGCGGGGACGAGGAGGCGCCGGATTCTCTACCGGCCACAAATGGGAACTGGCCGCAGGCCGTCCTGTAGACGGTAAAACCATCATCTGCAACGCCGACGAGGGGGATCCGGGTGCTTATATGGATCGCACTATCCTGGAAAGCAACCCTCACCAGGTGCTGGAAGGAATGGCAATTTGTGCTTATGCCGTGGGAGCCCCAAAGGCCATCGTTTATGTCAGGTCCGAATACCCCCTGGCGGTTAAAATCGTCATCCAGGCCATCGAACAGGCTAATGAACTGGGGCTTTTGGGCCGCGGCATTCTGGACAGCGCCTTTAACCTTGAAATTGAAGTGTTCCAAGGCTCCGGCGCCTTTGTCTGCGGCGAGGAAACCGGACTGATCCAATCCATCGAGGGTTTCAGGGGTATGCCGCGCCGGCGACCCCCCTATCCGGTTGAGAAAGGTCTTTACGGCCGGCCGACCGTCATCAACAATGTCAAGACCCTGGCATCGGTTCCGCCGATCATTGAAAAGGGTGCGGCCTGGTACAAAAAGATCGGCACCCCGGGCAGCCCCGGGACGGCTGTGTTTTCCGTGGTCGGAGATGTTGTGCATCCCGGTCTGGTGGAAATTTCCATGGGGGTGACCCTGCGGACACTTATTTTTAACATTTGCGGCGGGATTCCCGATCAGAAAAAATTCAGGGCGGTTCAAATTGGCGGTCCTTCGGGAGGCTGTCTGCCGGAGGATTTTCTTGACACTCCCATTGATTTTGATTCCCTGACCGAGGCCGGGGCCATGATGGGCTCCGGCGGCATTGTGGTCCTGGACGAAGATAGCTGTGTGGTGGACGTATCCCGCTATTTTCTCGATTTTACCCAGAAGGAATCATGCGGCAAATGCACCTTCTGCAGAATCGGCACCCGCCATCTTTTGAGCATCCTAAAACGTATCACCACGGGGGACGGGGGGCCGGGCGACCTGGAGCAGTTGCAGTTGTTAAGTGAAGATATAAAAAACGGCTCGCTCTGCGGGCTGGGTAAAACCGCTCCCAATCCGGTACTGACGTCGTTGAAATATTTCAGGAAAGAATATGAAGCGCATGTCAATGAGAAACGCTGCCCCGGTATGATGTGTCGGACGCTGATGACCTACTATATTGATCTGGATAAATGTGCCCGGGGTTGTGATGCCTGTGTGGCCTGCTGCCCGACCGAGGCCGTATTTACCACCAGCACCCGTAAAAAGGGGATCGATCAGGACCTGTGCGTTAAATGCGGCGAGTGCATGGTGGCCTGCCCGCCGCAGTATGATGCCGTGCGAAAAGTTTCTCCCCCGAGCCTGGCACCGGTAATCGAGCGGCCGGCAAAAAGTCCTGCTGAGGACCAGCGCTCCGTCTGATAGGTTTTGCAACCTGAAATGGCAAAATAACCTGTCGCAAAATATTATATACTTGATGCACTTCAATGGGACGGGAAACACGAAATACGAAAATAGAAATTCGAAATGGTTCGAACAGCCGTTCGACAGGCTCGCGGTCCTGAGCGAATTCACAGGACTCACCACCCAGCGCCAATCTGTCGAGAGCCTCATGGTCGAACGAGTCGAAGGCCAAATCACAATGACCGAAATAGTACTTTGAGACAACGTCCAGGGATCTTATCATGACGGTTAGAATTCTGGTGGATGACAGGGAACTGACGGTAAATGAAGAATGCTCTGTTCTTCAGACCTGCCTGGAAAATGGCATTTATATCCCCAACCTCTGTTTCATGGAAGAGCTGCCGCACCCGCCGGCGTCCTGCAGACTGTGTTTTGTTGAAGTGGCGGGAATTAAGAATCCGGTTACCGCGTGTACGATCCGGGTGTCGGACGGCATGGTCATCAAAACCGACACCCCGCCCGTAAGACGCCTGCAGCGCAGTGGACTTCGTTTTCTCCTCTCGGTTCACGACGTAGACTGCAAAAATTGCCCGGCAAATAAAAAATGCGAGCTTCAGCAGCTGGCCCGGTTTTTAAAAACCGGCTTAAAACCCAAAGGTCTCGAAACCTCCCTGAAAGAAGTAAGCGTTGTCGACAGCCATCCCTGTCTGACCTACTATCCTAACCGCTGTGTCTTGTGCGCAAAATGCATCCGTGTATGCCGCGTAAACCGTGGACATCCCCTGATATCTTTTGTCGGACGGGGGTTTGATACGAGTCTTGCGTTTGCCGATGAGTCGCAATCCACCGGGCCGGCCTGCAGTATCTGCAGGGCCTGTACCGATATCTGCCCGGTGGGAGCACTTATCCCCAAAACCGCCGTCGATATGTGAGCTGTCCGTAAATCTTTAATCAAAACCGAAATCCTGGTCCTGTGGGCCAGGTCAGAGAAAATTGGCTGTGCCGTGAACATATGCCCTGGAATGATGGAATACTGGAACACTGGGTTTAGCGGAATGAGATCTGATTTTATAAAGATGGCACGGATCATAATTTAAAATCAGATGGATAGAAGGGCATTGGGCCTAAAGGTCTCTCGCCGAAGCAAAAAAAATCTTATTGATCCTGTAAATCCTGTCAAAAAAAGGGAATTAAAGATCGTATCCATTCAACACTCAGTGTCCTTTGTTTGATGCGCCGATGAAGTGCAGGATCGCACAAAGGATTGCGGTGATGAGCTGGTAAAAACGGCATTCGGTTTCAACGGCCGTTAATCTTTTTCGCAACTGGGTGGTCCATGGCAGCATGGTTAGGCCGGCAAAAGACAGGGCTTCATCCTGCAGCGCCGCATCATCGTCGGACCAGCCCTTTTCCAGCAGAAAGTATAAGTATTCCAACTCGATGGAAAGATGGTCGGGGGGTTCGTGGATATGGTCTCCCAGCGACAGTCCTTTGGACTCAAAACGCCTCTTCATCAAGACGGCAGGGGAGCCCATAAGCGGTGCATCTTCTCCAGGTGTTCTACTTACCGCATAGCAGGAAGCGTACAACGGGGCGCTAATGCCGTCGCGGCTGTTTATAAATAGACGGACATAGGCTTGCTCCAGGTATTGAAAAATTTCATCTTCGCCCGCAAAAGAAGTATTGAGGGCCCTCAGTTCATCTAAGATGCCCGGAGGTTCATAACTCACAATCGGCTTGAGCGCTTCGAATGGTCTAAGATAAATACCCCGCAATAAATCCCGGCTGTTTTCAGGCTTGGGTCCCCAAAAAATATGGGCTAACACCGCGACGCCTTCCAATAAGGCTGTCTGATGTGTGTCATCAAGAGAAGAAATTGAATGCATTGGGTCTCCTTTCCTTATACTATAATGCAGCTTTGCAATATTGTAAATCCCTCTTATTCTATCCTAACTATCTGAAATGATAAATAATGATTAATATTTATGAATTGAATAAAATGTGATATTAAAATGCCTGAAATTACGGTAGCCGTCTTCTGACCTGCATTCGCCGCCGGCGGAGAATTGACTAATGGAATTTTTTTTAACACCAAATATCGTAGATCCGTCTTGTATGGTGAAAAAAAATTACTCTTGATGGCTTAAATAGAGCTTGGGTATCAAGGAAATTACGAATGGCAGAAAATCCAATATTGGACGAACTGATTTACGATCCATCATCCGGATCGCTGACATATAAAGGGGTGCGGTATCTGTTGATTCGACCCGAGACGGTTTCAGGTTTTCAAAAAGCCATCAATGAAAGTTATGGGAAAGAAGCGGACAACAGTTTATTTGAAGGCGGCTTCACAGGTGGGTCCCTGTCTGCAAAAAAATACAAAGAGCTGAACAACCTTTCAGACCGGGGAATTATTGAGTTCATGATGAATATGGGGAATCAGATCGGCTGGGGATACTTCAGCCTTGAGCGCTATGACCCGAAGACAAAACGATTGCAGATTTCCGTGGCAAATTCTCCATTTGCACAAGCTTATGGAAAATCATCCCACGGTGTGTGCCATCTTACCAGAGGGGTTCTGACCGGAATGGCCGCCTTTCTGTTTGATACGGATTGTAATTCAACCGAAATCGAATGCCGGGCCAAGGGCGACACAAAGTGTCTGTTTGTTATAGAAGGAAAGTGATAGAATGATCAAATCAATGAATATTGCCTGGTGGGTAAAACGGTGGAGCGAACTGCATCCGCGTAAAACCGCCATCATTTTTGCTGGAAACCGGATCAGCTATCTGGATCTTCACAGGAAAGTCAACCGAACATGTTGCTGGCTTCAATCCCTGGGAATTGAAAAGGGCGATCGGGTAGCGGCTATGTTGGGAAATTGCCCCGAATTCATTGAGCTGTTCCTGGCATGCTCAAAACTGGGAGCCATTTTTGTGCCAGTGAATTTCCGACTTGCAGCGCCTGAACTGGATTATACCCTTGGCCATTCGCGTCCCAGGCTTTTTGTTTTCGGAAACGAATATGCCAAGACCGTCTTGAGCCTTCATCTTAACAGCAGCAGACCCTTGATGCTGCTGGCCGCCATTCCGCAGTGTTCGCTTTCTGCCGAAGTACTGGATTACCAGACGGAATCAGCCGCCTGTGAGGGACAAAACCCTTTTCTGACAGTCTCCATGGCACCGGCCACTCCCGAGGAACCCCAGGTGATCATGTATACTTCGGGTACTACCGGGCATGCAAAGGGGGCGGTGCTATCCCATCGCAAAACATTTTTTAATTGTCTGAACGCGGATATTTTTTTTAAACTCCATTCTGATGACGTCATGCTCATCGTATTGCCCCTGTTTCATTCCGGGGGACTTTTTATCCAGGCCTCGCCGGTTTTATATAAAGGGGCTACCCTGGTAATTCACCCCAAATTCGATTGCTACAAGGTTTATGAAGATATCCGCAAATACCGGGTCACTAAATTTTTAGGAGTTCCAACGGTTTATAAGTCCCTGGTCGGAGTTGATGCGGCGGACAGGGCTGCTCTCTCATCATTGGCAGTGTGCGCCATCGGTGGCGAAAAATTAACTCCGGAACTTATGGCCCGGTTCAAGGATGCCGGGTTTTCATTGCGTCAAATTATGGGACAGACCGAGACATCTATTCTCCTGTGGGCATCTGAGGAAGATGCTGCCCGCAAACCGGGTTCCCTGGGTAGACCTGTTTTTCATGCTGAGGTAAAGATCGTCGATCGGCAGGGACGTCTTTGCAAGCCAGGCCAAGTGGGGGAGATCATCGTCAGGGGCTCAATCATGATGACCGAATACTGGCAGGATCCGGTTAGAACTGAAGAAACCATCAGGGGAGGGTGGCTGCACACCGGAGATTTGGCCCGCATGGATGAAGACGGGTATTTCTATCTGATCGACAGGGCAAGGGACATGTACATTTCCGGGGGCGAAAATGTCTATCCGGCTGAAATCGAAAGGGCTTTACGGAATCATCCTGGAATTGAAGACATCGCCGTTGTTGGTGTCCCGGATAAATCCTGGGGCGAGGTTGGGTTTGCGTTCGTGATGACCAAACAGGGTGTGGATCTCACCCCCGAAGATATAATCGGGTTCTGTGACGGACAACTGGCGCGCTACAAATGGCCCAAACATGTCATTTTTACGAATGATTTTCCCCGCACCGCTCTTGGGAAAGTGCGCAAGACAGAACTGAAACAGCAGTATATAGATATTCGCATAACAAATTTACGGTCGGGAATGTAATGGATGTGATGTTCCCGAGGGTTTCAAATTAGCTCATTTTAGGCACTCGTATGTAATAGAACCAACACTCCCTTTCAGGGAGGGGTCAGTGCCCCCGCGGAGCGGGATCCTCGACGGGCCCTCTGGACCCGGGTATCTACTCGGTAATATCGAAAAGCAATAAAAGGGAGAAATAATGAGTTTGGAGGGTATCTTGGGTGGAATTTATTCCCCGCTTTCACAGGAAAACATCGAAACCATTCACAACGCCGCCCTGACCATTCTTGAAAAGACAGGGGTTGGTTATGAGCGCGGGCTCGAAGATACAATAGATATGCTGGAAAAGGCCGGCGCCCGGGTGAACAGGCATCCGGCACGGGTAACGTTTCCACGAAAACTCATTTTGGAGAAATCCAAAATGGCACCTGAAAAAGTTAATCTTTACAGCCGAGGTGGAAAACACGATCTTGATCTTACGGGAAACAAGGTTCACATGGGTACTGGGGGGGCCGCGATCAAAATTCTTGATCTTGAAACGGGGAAAGCCCGGCCAACAATATTGAGAGACCTCTACCAGATTGCACGCCTGGTGGATAATTTGGAGAACATTCATTTTTTTCTGCGCCCTTGTATTCCCACTGATTTGCACGAAACCGAATATGACATCAACGTATTCTATGCTTGCATGAAGGCAACAGGTAAACATGTCATGGTCGGGGTCAACGATGAAGACGGACTTCACCAGGTAATTGACATGGCATCGATGGTTGCCGGCAGCATGACCAGACTACAGGAAAAGCCTTTTTTTTCTGTAATAACATCTTTTTCCATCAGCCCTTTAAAGCTCTGCACCGCATCCACAAAAATCATGCAGGAAGCAATTCGCCATAAAATTCCGGTCGCCCTCTCGGCGGCACCCATGTCAGGCTCCACTTCTCCCATGACCATGGCTGGAACTCTAGCGCAGCTCCATGCTGAACAACTTGCCGGTATTTGTATTTGTCAATTGACAAATCCCGGTTCACCGCTTCTTTATGGTGGTATCCCTGGTATGGCGAATATGAATTCTATGGGCTATCGGGGCGGGGGAGTGGAGTGCGGCATGATGAATGCGGCCATACACCAACTGGCTCAATACATTCGAGTGCCAAACTATAATTCTTCAGGCCTTTCAGACTCAAAAGTGCCTGATGCCCAGGCAGGATGGGAGAAAGGAATGACATCCCTTCTCGTGGCAATGGGCGGATCAAATTTTATTCACCATGCGGCAGGCATGCTTGAGTCCATGCTTGCTGTTGCCTATGAGCAGTATGTCATAGACGACGAGATAATCGGGATGTGTTGCAAGGTGCTGAAGGGTATAGATGTGGACCCGGAACATTTGGCTCTGGAAGTCATTGATGCCGTGGGGCCTGGAGGTAGCTTCATAAGTTCCGAGCACACATTGGCCCACATCCGCAATGAATATTTTTTCGGCAATGGCATTAGCGATCAAAAGGGCCGCGAACAATGGGAAGATGACGGCGCAGAGGATGCCTGGATGCGTGCACGGAAAATTGTCCGGTCAATCCTTGCCGAAAAGGAGAAATCCTATATTCCGGATGAATTAGACAAAAGGATAAGGGAGAAATTTAAAATTCAACTATAAAAATAAAAGCGGATTTATCCCCCGAGTGAAGGTAAGAATCAACGGTCTGGGTTAAAATAACGATAAACAATGGAAAGAAGTCCTCTGCCGCTATTACGGTCAAGACGGCTGTATCCTGGTCGTTTGAAACCGATGCTAAAAACGAATCGACATGCAGGTCAATCCCCCGTCCATTTTATGCACTTCGCTGGTCTCCAACTCAATTATTTCATATCCAAGACCCTCAAGTTTCTGGCGGGTTGTGGGAAATCCGGCCGGGGTCAGAAGGCGGTCGTTGACCAGCAGCGTATTGGCTGCATAAGCTTCGATTTTTTCCAGAACAATTTTATCATATCCGCTGAACTGCCCCTGTTCGGCAAAGTCCGGTGTTACGAGTAACGTGTTTCTACCGACATAGTTGACACTGGATTTAAAATGCAGCCCGGCCCCCACTGGAATCGTGACCCAGGTGTTGCCGAAGCTTTGCAGGATACGGCCAAGTTGTCCTGCACCCTCTTCGTTCGTCCGTTCCGACAGCCCGATAAAGAAATGGTTGTCCACCTGGAGAACATCTCCGCCGTCAACAGTGCCGGGAGCCTTTATGTGTTCAATTTTGCGAAACCTGGCCAGAACTGCGGCCATGAAATCTTTTTCACCTCTGCGGGCCTCAGCCCCCGGGTTTGTGATGACGGCGACATCCGGTGTGACCACGGCCGTGTCTTCAACAAAATAGGCATCCGGATAATCAGGTAACGGGTCGAGCAGGGTGACCTCGAGTCCGCAAGACTTCAAGGTTTCAAGGTAGGCCTCATGCTGTTTTAGCAGCAATTAATATTGGGGAAGTTTGACGTTGACGGCAGTTGTTAGGCCCTGGGCAAAATTTTTCCCAGGTTTTCTGGCAATGGCCTGAGTGAACATAGGTTTTTATCCTTTTAATACTGATGTAGCCGCAAAAAGGCACAAAAAACACAAAAATAAAATTTCACACTTAATAATTTCAATAGGTTATAAAAGTGAAATTCGAGAATTTTGACTTTTTACGAGATTGTCAATTCTGTCCCACGGCGATTTTATCAGGAAAGAAAATTTCTTTGGGCCAATTACGCAAAATTTGCAATACATCTCTGACGTAGGCGCCTTCGCATTTGGCCCGGCAGGGATGGAGGACCTCACTATGCCGGCAATGACCGGGACATTGCTCGGATTCGGTCAGGCACTCTGAAAATACCGGACCGTCATGGAGATCTTTAAAAAGACCGGCAGGAATTCCAATGGTTGATTGACAGATCACGTGATTGAAGAGGAAGATGCCAAGTTTGAGGTCACCGAAATTAGCCTGATAGCCAACAAGATATATGTTGCTGTCCGCCAGAAATTCATCCCGGGAAAACCAGGGTGTCTTGCAGGAGGAACATGTTTTAAATATTTTCATGGATTCACCCATTGAGTTTTAGATAATAAGGATGATCGGGCATGGCCTTAACTCAATTCATAAGCCACCCCGACCTGCCGGGATGAGAATTTAAAAGGTTCTACCGTTACCGCGAGGGCATGCTTGACGGGTGCAAATCCGATCGATGTCGGCGGCTTATGAATTGATATAAAATTTTTTTGCATTTTTTTTCAATTTGTTGGTATACGCCGACAGAACAATCACTACCAAAGCCGGCTGAGGCAAACAAGATACTTGCCAATGGATAGTCGGTCAAGTGGGCATCAAAACCAATAGATCCGATAAAACAGAGATTAAAAAAAATTTAAAAAAACTTTGTGATCTCTGTGGGCTCTGCGAGAGAAAGGGTCAATGTGTATAATTGAGCAAAATCCTAATGGCCGAAATTAGAACCAGCCTTAGATGCTAAGTTCAGTGCTTAATCATGCAAAAATTACACCAAAATCTGTTTTGTGTTATGCCTGAATATGGCAATGCCCCGGATAGCGGAAAGACAGGAGGTTGAAGCGATAGGGTGGATAAAATAAATTATCAGTTTGTGGAAGTATGGGAGGGAGAGGACTTCGTTGCTATTGGTCGACTGTCAAAAAAATGGCAATATTCAGCAGGATTGATTCAAATTCTGCCTTTTAAATAGCGCTGTCTTTTTTGTTCCGGAAACTTTTCGATAGCGTATCGCAGCATGGTGCGCGGCATTTTTTTATAATGTACTTTCAAGAAGCTTTCTTCAGTCTGCAGATGGCGCTTGCCGATTTCACGCAGCATCCAACCGGTGGCTTTATGAATCAAATCCTGCGGGTCAAAAAGCAGCATTTTTGAAATCTTCAATGTTTCAGATAACTCATGGCGTTTGACAAAGTGGAAGGTCGACATGATGGAAATTCTTCGTTGCCACAGATCTTTGGATTGTGCCAGATGATACAGAACGGCTTTGTTTCTGTCCATCAAGTAGGCCCCGACAATGTGTTCCGCTGATGAATCCACAAGGTCCCAATTGTTAACGAATTTGGTGTGTTCGAGATATGTATCATAGATGATCGTTTGTGTGACATGATCCCCTTTTGAAAATAGACGAACCAGTAGCAAAAGGGCCAACAGCCTTTCTTCATGGATTTTTGAGCGCAGCAGGATTGCGGTATCCTCAACGGATAAATCAGAATATTCTTTGACCAGCTTTCTGAGCACCGGTACCCGGATACCGATGAATACATCGCCTTCGCCATATTCGCCCGGCCCGGTTTTAAAAAATCTCCGGCTGATGGCTGCATGTTGCTTGTTGCCGAGTTTTTTCAGCCGTTTCTGAATATCCTGTACGGTCATATTAATTTCCTCATCCGTAATAGTTCACCGCAGAGACGCGAAGCTGAGGGTAAATTAAATTTATTGATATCCATAACGATCCGAGCGTTTGATTCTCCTGAAGGTATTAGATTTTTTCATTTCTGTTCTTCATGTTCATTTCGTTTTATAGCGGATCAACAGAAAGGAAAATACATCTTCCCTTTGCGTTCTCTGCGTCTCTGCGGTGAGTTATTTTCCGCATCCTTTAAAGAGCGGTCTATGTTATATAACCAGCGCCGACATGTCTCTGCCGAAGAGACCAATACGATCGGCGGGCTGGACCACCACATTCAAGTTCCAGTCAAAAGGGTCGGTTCGTACCTGCCGGTAGCCGATCCATGATGCCATTGCCGTGCGGGCTGCCAGTAATTTTGAATTGACAAAAATCGAATAAATTTCATTAACGGGTATTTCCAGACGGGCTAATAGCATCTCCAATGTTTCACCTGATCCTGGAGACACCCGGATGACATTGCCGCAGTCGAGCTGAGTGCCTTGTGCGTAACGGCGGAGTTTGCCGTATAAGTGGATTTCAACCATAGGCTGACCTCATTTTTTCATAGGGCCTTATGAATTATTTCGACCTGTGCGGTTAGTTAAGTCTGCATATCCATGATATCAAATAGATCTCGTTGAAAATTGTGATGATTATCTATGCACCGCGATCGTCACCGTTTTCCCGCCAAACCCGTGCACCAGGTCGTGGGCACGAACGGTTACCTCAGCGATATTTGCGGGAATTTTTACACCGGCCAGGCTGCGGGTGAAAGGCTGCTCATCGACATGGGGATGGGCAAGGATACGGGTGCCCAGAACCGTTCCTTCTAAAAGAAAATATCAATTACACGACCGTCGGTGACCTGGCAAACTCCAAAACCACCACTGGAGAGGCCGATTATAGAATCTCCCACTTTAAAGCGGCATTTCATGATGTTGCCTTTGTTGCCGACCAGTGTAGCCTCTGCATTGCCGTCAAATAAGAGTATGTCTTCAAAAACTGTCGGCTCACTGTCGGAGACGGCTCTATCGGATGGGTCAGCCATCCATCCGATCCTGATTATTTTGCCTTCAAAGCGCTCCCCGCCCGGCAGTACTGTTTGCAGGCTGCCTTTTCCGAGTCTCGAATCGGTGTAAGTGATCTCTATTCTTTTCGCATCCCGCCTGACGACACCTTTCAAGCTGCCTGAACACCCCAACTGGACGGCTAAAAGGATGGCAACCAAAACAAGCATGCACCACTTAGTCATTTTCTAATCCTTTCTTAAAGAAATCCCGACCACGTTGGGAATCGGTCGGGGAAAAGAGCATTCATATTTTTCTCAATATCTATTTTATAGCTGCCGACGAACTCATACTCATGGGTTCCGATGTTGATGTATAACTGTGCCTGGGGTCCGCCTTCAACATACATCGCTCTGTCGATGTCGAGCGGAAGTTCTTTAAGAATATTGATCAAATCATGGGTGCTGTAAAGTGAGCCGACATGGATAAACAACACGCGTCCGAGATCATCGACGGCGATTGCCGCCGTGCTCCATTTTTGGGTCTGCGGGGACCACACGTTTTTCCCTTTACAGGAAATCATGCGAATGCTTTGGATCAGTGTTTTGTATTTTTTTTGCCAGGTCT
>JAJRVC010000612.1 GCA_024277475.1 Deltaproteobacteria bacterium | reverse complement strand
GACCTTGACATCCGGGATCGGGATTTTCCCCTCAGGTATCCTAATGATTTTTCCCTGCAGGCTATTGACTTCATCTATCGCGGCCTTAATCAGGGAAGGGTAGTCATCTGCGATTCTGGAGATCATTCCGATCCCGGCGGCCTTGTCGGCTCCGAGCGGTTTTGCCAGGCAGATCATTTCATGGAATAGATCCGCACCTTGCGGCCATTTTCGGTACGGTACGACACAACCGCCGATACCGGGTAAAATTCCAAGGGAAATTTCAGGAAACTGCAGGGTTGCATTTTGGGTTGCAACCATACTGTGACAACGGATGGCAATTTCCAGCCCGCCGCCTAAGGCTAGGCCGTTGATGGCTGCAACCACCGGTTTGTCCATTTGGTCCATAAACATTTGAACTTTTGCGCAGTCCCGCGCATACTGGGCGGAGGCCTCAGGATCCCCAAGCATTGAGGGAAATTTGCCGATGTCGGCACCAGCTGAGAAAGCGGTCGTGCCGTAACCGGTAAGGACAAACCCCTTCACGTCGGGATCGTCGGCAAACTGTTTCAGGACCACCAGAATTTCATCAGTCATTTCATCATTGAGTGCATTCATGGCCTGAGGCCGGCGAATCGTAATAATTTTGACGCCTTCGCGTTCATCGACCAGGATAAAGCGGTTAAAATCTTGGTAATCGGCATGTGACTGCCCGGGCCGGGGGAAGCCTGGTCTTTCCTGCTGAAATCTTTTCATGATGCGTTGGACTTCTTCTTCTCCCAGATCGCGCATGAGATCCAACGGTCCCTTTTTGAAGCCAAGGGCCACCTGACAGCCGAAGTTAAGATCTTCTTTGGTACCGATTCCCCGATCGATGATGTCGAAGGATTGGGAGAACAGGATGCCCAGCAATCGATCCCGGATGCTGTTTTTAATTTTGTCGGTTACCTCTACTGGGCTGCCCGGGCGATGGGTCAGCCAACGATCCACCGAAGCCAGAATCGGGGCAGGTTCGTAGTGGTCACCTTCTTCCATTTGAAGTGAGTTGGTTTCAATGATGATTGGATTGCCATTAGCCATATTCAAAACAAAAAACGGTCCGGCAAAGACGAATTCTTCCGCCACCCTGTCAACCTGGCCGGCGGTAGCACCCTCCAGAAGATAAACCGACTCATTGCACCAGTTGTCAAATATGCGATCCAGGATAAAACAGATGGCATTGTCGGTGATGATGGGGGCTTTGCCGGTATTTGCAAAAAACCAGAACAGGTAGTCCAGAACCTGTCTGCTGACGCCTTCCCAGGAAATCACTTCCACCGGCAGGCTGCGCCATGCCGGGGCAAAAAAATGCGTAACGGTGGTTCGTTGGGGGTGGTTCATTTTTAAAAATAATCTATCCGCCGGAATCGAGCTGGTATTGGAAGTGATGATCGTATCTTTATCGACAATTTTTTCCACCGTATCAAATATTTTTTGTTTGAGCGGAATGTCTTCAGTGGCGGCCTCGATGACCAGTTGACAATTTTTTATCTGCTCATAGTCGGTGGTATAAACGATATTTTGACCGACGGCGGCAGCCTTTTCAGGCTTCATCTTTTTTTTGTCTACGGCCTTTTGGGTATAGCCGATAATTCGCTTTTCAGCACGCCTTAGCGGTTCCTCAACAACATCCAGCAGGAAGAGTTTACAACCCGGCATTGCACTTTTCAGATAATAGCCGATATCCGGACCAATGGTGCCTGCGCCGATAACGGCGACTTCGTCCGGTAATGGACGATCCGGTCGGATGAGCAGTGGGTTAAATACAGAACTGTAGAGTTTTTTTTCAGTGGCCATATTGCCGCTCCTTTCTTTTCCAAAAGTCTCCCAATGTGATTTTTAGGTGGGGTTGATTATTTTCTTGACTAACTTTTGTATACCGTATACAAAATGAAGTCAAGGCAATTTGTGAATGGGTTTTCAGACCTTAAGTAGGGAATTTTATATAGATTTAAGATTGTGGCAATCTTAAAATTGCAGCGACAATGAATTATTAACACTCAGCGAGGAGGGGCTATGAAAAAAAGAAAGGTTGTTCTAACTGAAGATGAGATGCCGCGCCAGTGGTACAATATCCTAGCGGACATCAAAATGAATCCGCCCTTGGGTCCGGACGGCAAGCCGATCGGTCCGGAGGACCTTGCACCGGTTTTTCCGATGAACCTGATTGAGCAGGAGGTCAGCACCGAAAGATGGATCGACATCCCGGAGGGGGTGTTGGACGTCCTGAGTATCTGGCGGCCGGCTCCTCTGATTCGTGCTTACGGCCTTGAGAAAGCGCTGGATACCCCGGCAAGAATATATTACAAGTATGAAGGTTACAGCCCTCCCGGGAGCCACAAACCCAATACGGCCGTTGCCCAGGCTTACTACAACAAGGAATTCGGCATTAAAAAGCTGACCACCGAAACCGGTGCCGGTCAGTGGGGCAGTGCCCTTGCCTTTGCCTGTTCGCAGTATGGGATTGAATGTAAAGTCTGGATGGTCAGAATCAGTTTTGACCAAAAACCGTACCGCAAATCCATGATGCAAACCTGGGGGGCAAACTGCGTCGCCAGTCCTAGTTCAGAGACCAAGGCCGGGCGTGAAATTCTTGAAAAATATCCGGATACCCCGGGCAGCCTCGGTATTGCCATCAGTGAAGCCGTTGAAGCGGCCGTCAGCGATGAGTCCGGTCAGACCCGCTATTCTCTGGGCAGCGTGCTCAATCATGTCATGCTGCACCAGACCATCATCGGGCTTGAAGCTAAAAAGCAAATGGAAAAAATCGGGGAGTACCCGGATATCGTCATTGGATGCGCCGGGGGCGGCAGCAATTTTGCCGGACTGGCATTTCCATATGCGCATGACAAAATCAACGGCAAAGATGTTGCCATCTATCCGGTCGAACCTGAAGCCTGTCCGACAATGACCCGAGCGCCGTTTGTGTATGACCATGGTGATACGGCCGGCTATACGCCGCTTCTAGCAATGCACAGCCTGGGGCACACCTTTGTGCCGCCGCCACTGCATGCCGGCGGACTGCGTTATCACGGGATGGCTCCTACGGTGAGCCAGCTTATTGTTGACGGTATTATAGAACCCAAGTCTTTCGGTCAGATTGCTACCTACGAAGCTGGAATTCTGTGTGCCAGGACAGAAGGGATCATCGCCGCTCCGGAAACCAATCACGCCCTGGCCTGTGTGGTGGATGAAGCCAAAAAGGCCAAGGAAGAGGGCAAGGAAAAGGTTATCCTTTTCAACTGGAGCGGGCACGGCCTGATTGACCTTGCGGCCTATGACAGATACCTGTCCGGTCAACTCGAAGATTATGAATTTCCGGCCGAAGACATTAAAGAGGCGGAAAAGGTGCTGGAACAGTACCCCAAACCCGAGATCATTAAAAACGTATAATAAATCCAAAGATCCATGCACTCCCTCCGGGTCCCTTCCAGACCGTTGGGGAGCCCCTTTGGTCTGGAAACCGGGTGTGGATCTTTAGTATTTATATCTTTTATTTTAGGTAACCGTTCACAGGTTCAGGGCTCAACGTTAAGGGCAAAGAAGGGCATTGAAGACCCGAAGTTCTTGGCAAAAATGCTCATTTTCCCAGATAATTGCCAATTTTGCGCCAAATTTTGGGTCAGGCCTGACGAAGCTGACGTTTTCTCGTAAATATGCATCCCGAATGCAGTCCAGGGACGAAAATGGAACCCTGAACCTTTGAACCCGGGGACATCTACTATTAGCATTATGAAAAACACACAAGGCAGTCTGGTGCGGCGTTGTCCAAGATTGGGCAGCTCAGTACCGTTTGATTACTGCGAAGTCTGCGGTGACGATCAACAGCCCTGTTTCAAGGTTTTGGATTGCTGGTGGGAGCACTTCGATGTGGTGCAGTATCTAAAAGACAATTTGTCTGAAGACCAATTCAAACATTTAACTGAGGCTCGGCTTAAACCGAAAGTTACAAGCTTAATCGAATTGGTTGCACAGGCCAGAAAACGCAACAGCTAAGCGGCACTGCAACTTTTCCAGATAAGATTGCGACACTGATTGGACGATGGCCTTTTAGCGGATATTCTGTTAAAAGGCCATCCTTTTTTATAGGCCTTTATCGGGCATTTTCTAACAAAATATTTTCGCCGTCAAGACACCAAGACACGAAGTTTTATTATAATAGACATTTATTGTTTGTGTCTTGGTGCCTTTGTGGCTGTTCTTTCCGGTTTATCCGGATTAGGAGAGTAATCATGAAAGTACTGGTCAGCGACGTTCTCGGGGAAGTCGGAATTAAAATGTTTCAGCAAGAGCCGCGGATTGAAGTCGATGTCAAAACCGGATTGACGCCCGCCGAACTCAAAACCATCATAGGCGAATATGAAGCTTTAGTTATTCGCAGTGCGACCAAGGTGACCGAGGATATCCTCGAAACAGCCTGTAAGCTGAAAGTTGTCGGTCGGGCCGGCATCGGACTGGATAACGTTGACATCCCGGCGGCAACCAAACGGGGCGTTGTGGTTATGAACACTCCCACCGGCAACGTTGTCACCACCGCCGAACATACGGTTGCCATGATGATGGCATTAACCCGCAATATCCCTTGGGGAACAGCGACATTAAAGGCCGGATTATGGGAAAAGAAAAAGCTTCAGGGAAGGGAGGTGTTTAATAAAATCCTGGGTGTGATTGGATTGGGAAAGATCGGCTCCATTGTCGCCGATCGTGCCCGGGGGCTAAAAATGCAAGTGATTGTATACGATCCTTTCGTCACTCCGGAGCAAGTCGAAAAGGCCGGTTTTGAAGCGGTTTCGCTCGGACAACTATTTCAAAGAGCAGACTATGTTACCGTGCATGTTCCTAAATTAAAGGACACCACAGGGTTGCTGAACAAAGCCGCTTTCGACCAAATGAAAGATGGCGTTATGATTATCAACTGTGCCCGTGGCGGTATTGTGGATGAGGCCGATCTGAATGAAGCATTGATTTCCGGTAAGGTAGCCGGCGCGGCCCTGGATGTATTCGAGCACGAACCCCCCGGTGACTGCCCGTTGTTTGAATTCGATCGGGTGATCTGCACCCCGCATCTCGGGGCTTCAACATTGGAAGCTCAAACCAATGTGGCGGTACAGGTGGCCGAACAAATCATTGCCTATCTTAAAAACGGCACCATCATCAATGCCGTCAATGTGCCGGCAGTCAGTGGAGAGTTGCTTGAGAAAATCGGACCACTGCTGACTTTAGGGGATCGGATGGGATGTCTGCTGGCCCAGTTGTCCAGGGGACCTGTAAAGGAAGTCGTGATTGAATATGCCGGAGACTTCCAGTCCATTGATCTTGCGCCGGTAAGGACTGCCGTAATAAAAGGATTGTTAACTCCTATGGTCAAAGATACCGTGAACTCCGTCAACGCTGAAGTCATGGCCATGGAAAGAGGCGTCAAAATCACCGAAACCACCCTTGCCGAGACTGAAGAATACCTCAATTTGATCACCGTCAGCGCAGTGACGCAGGAAGGAACCGCCAAAGTCGCCGGTACCATTTTTGGACGAAAAGATCCCCGCGTGGTCAATATCAACAATTTTCGCCTTGAGCTTCATCCCCATGACCGTTTCGTTCTAATCCATAATCACGACAGACCGGGAGCCATCGGTCGGATTGGAATCTTACTTGCCGATTATGGCATCAATATCAGCAGGATGCGGCTCGGCCAGGAAGAAGGCGGTGATAAGACCATGATATTTATGCGAACCGACAGCGAAATTCCCGAAGAAGTTCTGGAAAAGCTGCGGGAACTGCCGTTGAACATAACAGTGACGCCGTTTGAACTTTAACTAGAAAGTATGGGGATTTCCATTTTAGGGACACGGATGAACACGGATTACAAGGATATTGAAAGCTACAAAAACCAAATATCTGTGGAAATCTGTGAAAATCTGTGTCCGAATTTAACCTGACTAATAATACTTACAGAAGAATGAATTCTATATTTATTTCTGACGTAGTCGGATTGAGTTTCCTCATTTTCTTCAGGAAAATGAGGAAAAAATCCAGTTGATCCAGTTAATCCTGTCTGAAAAAGATTTAAAATAGAATCCATTCCTTTCATAACATAACTAAAAATGGAGGGAAATTTTGACTGAACGCAGATTGTTGTTGGGAAATGAAGCCATTGCGCGTGGTTTGGTGGAAAACGGATGTGCCGTTGCTACCTCTTATCCGGGTACACCGGCTTCCGAGATACTGGCGGCTGTGGCTTTTTTTCAAAAAGAAAATACGATTTCCATGCATACCCAATGGGCGGTAAACGAGAAAATTGCCTTTGAAATCGCCTATGCCGGATGCCAGACCGGATTGCGCACGGCGGTGGCCATGAAACAGGTCGGCTTAAACGTGGCTTCCGATCCGCTGATGAGTGCTGCTTACCTGGGTGTAAAAGGCGGATTTATCGTGGTCAGTGCCGACGATCCCGGCCCCATTTCCTCTCAGACCGAACAGGACAGCCGATTGATGGCGATGATGGCCAGAATTCCGGTGCTGGATCCGGATACACCTCATCAGGCCAAAGAGATGATCGGCCTGGCCTATGAACTTTCCGAAACTTTCAACTCAGTGGTGATGTTGCGGCCCACGACACGGGTCTGCCATTCTCGTCAGGATATTTTTTTGGAAAGCATTCCCCGCAAAGGACGGGAGGTGAAATTCGACAAAGACCCGAGCCGCTGGGCGGCCACTCCGAGATTTCGCTTCCATTTGCACGCAGAATTGGAAGAAAAACTTGCGGCCATTGCCCGTCACGAACCGACGCAACCGCTACGCCTCAATCCCGCAGCAAAAGCACCCAAAGCGATTATCTCATCGGGCGTTGCGGCTGCCCACACTCGGGAAATTTTGAAAGAATTGGGCCTGTGGCAGACGATGCCCTTTTACCAGGTGCTTCAGCCGTTTCCACTGCACAGTGATTTTATAACCCACTGGATTGAATCCTACGAAGAAATACTGGTTATCGAAGAAACCATGGGTGTTATCGAAATGCAACTGGCAGATAGACACCGTGTCAAAGGCCGGGTATCAAATACCGTGCCCAGCGTTGGAGAGCTTTATCCCGAGGATATTCAGGAAATTATCGGGAAATTTTGCGGAATTGAATCCGAAAAGCTTTCCATACCGTTTGCATCGGGAAGACGTCCGACGCTTTGTGCCGGGTGCCCGCACCGGGCCAGTTTTTTTGCCGTTAAAAAAGCCGCTCCCAGGGGAATATACACGAGTGACATCGGTTGTTACACCCTGGGGTTGAACCTGGGAGCCGTTGATACCGTGCTCTGTATGGGAGCAGCCATAAGCCAGGCTTCCGGATTTTATCATGCCTACAAAAACGAAGAAAAACGTCCGGACATTGTGGCCACCATTGGGGATTCGACTTTTTTTCATGCCGGGGTTCCGCCCCTCATCGATGCCGTGGTTCAAAAAGTGAAATTTGTATTGGTTATTCTGGATAACCGCACAACAGCCATGACCGGTAGTCAACCGACACCGACAACCGGTTCCGGCGCATCAGGTGAACCTCTGCAAACCGTCGACATCGAATCCCTGGTTCGTGGCTGCGGGGTAAAATACTGCAAGACCGGAAATCCCTACCAGGTAGATGAATTCATTGCACTGATGAAAGATGCTGTTAAATACAGTCGTGAGAACGGACCGGCTGTTGTGATATCCAGGTATCCGTGCGTTATCGATCTGGCAAGAAAAGGGGAGGCCGCCGAACGCAGGCCGGTGGAAATCACGGAAGATTGTGATGGTTGTGGATATTGCATCAAACATTTTGAATGTCCGGCTCTCATTTTTCATGATGAAAAAGAGGATGAAAAACATGTCACTATTGATCCTCTTCTGTGCATTGATTGCGGTGTCTGTCTGAGTGTCTGTCCGAAGGGATCGATTGTGGAGAAGAAGTAGCCCTGGTTACTGGATTCTGGATACTCGATGCTTTATACTGGATACCGGATGTTTGTCACGGGGACTGAGTCCGACTTAAGTCGGAATTCGCAAATTGACTTAGGCGCAGGGTTCAGGCTACAAGGCATAAGGCTAAAAAATGCGAGGATCATCAAATTCTAATAACAATTAACACCGATTTTTTTGGAGGTTATATGACCGGTTCCATTCAACAGCAAGTAATCATCAGCGGCGTGGGCGGGCAGGGTGTGTTGTTTGTGACCCGCCTTCTGGCAGAGGCAGCAATCAATAAGGGGCTTGCGGTGTTTACTTCTGAAACACACGGGATGGCCCAGAGGGGAGGGACGGTGTTGTCGCATTTCAAGGTGGGGGATTACTCGAGTCCCCTGGTTCGTCCCGCCCAGGCGGATGGACTGCTGGCCTTGAGGGCCGAAAATTTGACCCAGCACGGAGCATTTTTAAAAGATGGCGGCTGGATCGTTGTCAACGCTGCAGATGATTTTAACAATGATAATAGCATGCCGCCGGATGCCATCGATGCGGATGCACTGGCCCAGGAAATCGGAAACCCGAAGGCTGTGAATCTTATCGTCCTGGGGTTTGCGCTGGCAACGGCTGAAAAGAAGGGCGAAAACAGAAACACATTGTTTTGCTCTCCGACAGAGATAAAAGCCGTTTTGGAAGGTCGGTTCGGCCAGAATCAAAAAATGCTGAATGCATCGTTAAAAGCACTAGAAGCGGGATATAATGCCAAAAATAAGCAGAAATGAATAATTGAAATGCGAAGTAGGGAATAAGGACTGTGAGTAGAAGAGTTTTTTATTGCTGACTTCAGAGCATACCCGTCGCAATTTTCAACCTCCCCATGGACGTCGTCCATAACCGTGACCAACGACGTGTATAACTATAGAGTTCCGGTCATTCAGGTTGTTCTGATTACCGCCTGGAGAGCTAAGAAAGCGAAAATAGCGACCAATATAGAAATCAATCCTACCCCAAGTTTCCAAAATCCGGCATTTCGTGGGCCTCAACCAGTATGGTCATGCCGTCATTTTTCAACTCCTGCATGGTCCGCAACGCCTCACTGATCAACCCGGGATTGAGGAGGGCCGAGGTTGCCTCATCGAACAGCATAATTTCCGGTTCCATACCTGCTTGTTTTATCAACATTCAATGGCTCATTCCTGAAAAAAATTTGTTCTTCACCAAAAATTTCCAGACGTACCATCCTGAGATTTCATGGACTCAGACCCTTTACTTTCGGGCTTGTATGGTGATTCCAAAGCTTGCTGCAGGCCACAAAGTTTTTACTTGACAATAGCGTTAACAGTATGTCATTAATAAATATAATTTAATTTGTAATAATATTTATAATAATATTTCATGATTCACGCCTCTCAATAAAAAAAACAGCGAGATGTTCTTTTTGAGTTCAGCGGTTATAAAACGACCCGATAATAGCGCTGCTCTTTAAGTGTCGTCCCGGTCTGATATGCGGGATTATTCCATAATTATACATAGTTAGAAAGGATGATGAGCTACATGCCGCAGCCTGGTTCCAAAAAAAAAGACGCAGTCGTAAAAAAAGACGCAGCCGTGGACCTTACCCAAAAAGCATACATGCTTATCCGGCAAATGATGTTTCACAACGAAATCGTTCCAGGACAAAAACTGGCTTACCGGGATCTTGCCAATAGGCTTGGCATGAGCTTGACACCGGTCAGCAGTGCTTTAAAATATCTTGAATTTCAGGGACTCGTCAGGAAAGAACTAAATCGCGGATATTTCATTGAACCGATCAGCACGAAAGAGGTTCAGGAAATCTATGATTTTCGGGAACTGATCGAAGTTTCCCTTTTAGCCGATACCATTGCGAATCTTGACAGCGAAGGGAAGAGGAAACTTAGAGAAGCCTTCGATGCATCAGCCGATGCACCAAACGATACCTATGTCAGTCAACGGGTCTTAAAAGATGTGCGGTTTCATACGACCCTTGCCGAGCTTTCGCGGAATCGAACCCAGACACGAGCCTTGGGACATCTGTTTGATTTACTTTATCTTAAATTCGGTGGGGATGTCCTGTTTAATAAGTATATGAAACCCGATGATTTCGCAGCACACATAGCTAGCACCGCGTCCTGTCACCAACAGATATATGATGCGGTGATCGACCAAAATCTCGATGGCGCCAAAGAAGCGCTTTCACATCACATCAAAACTGTCAAAGTAGATGTTCTTTGTGGCTTGGAGCGAATGAGAGAAGATAAGCATAACTCGATTTTTTAACCTGCGGCTCAAACGGTCTATTTCGCAGGGACTGTTTCATTAAGAGAAAAGGGGGGCTGAACAGGCACTTTTAGCCAAAGTGTTCTATAGACATCAATATCTTAAAGTCTATAAGGACTGACCATCAACTGTTAATCGTGAGAAAGGAGGATACGCAGATGAAAAAGAAGGCTCTTGTTCTGGCATTGACCGCTTGTATGCTGGTGGCGCTCACCGCTTATGCCGCCGATGATCTGGAACCCGTACCGGAGATCGATTTTCTGACATGGGTTCCGGCCAAATTTATGGCTTATTATGAAACCAGCAATTATATTGCCGAAGAATGGCGTAAATTGGGGCTTGAAGTCAAACTCAATCCGGAAAATATGCCCAATCCACTGTTAACTTACTGGTTCAAGGAGCACAAATTCGACGCGGTTGTCTCGGTCCTGTCAGGGCTGCCTTACCGGATGGAACCGGATTTCTTCACCAACTCCCAATTTAATTCTAAACATTTTAATCCGGGAAATTGGAATGTAGGGGAATTTTCCAGTGCCGCTTTTGATGAAATTGGTGCCAAACAATTAGAAATTTACGATGCTAATAAGCGCCGCCCCCTGATTTTTAAACTGCAGGAAATCTTATGGGATGAAATGCCGGAAGCCCCGGTTTATTATGAAGTTCAAAAAATGGGAATCAATACCAAGCGTTGCAGTCTGGACTATATAGATACGCCCGACGGGCTGCGCTCAATCTGGAATCAGGTAAAGTTTACACCCAAGGGCGATGCCAAATTTCTGAAAGTCGGGCGAATTTCCGACCAAAAAACCTGGAATCCTCTGGCGGCCAACCAATCCGATGACTTCGAGATGCTGCGGATGGTTTATGATCGACTGGTACAAATCGGCCCCAAGGGCGAGATTAAAATGTGGGCGGCCGAAAGCGTCACGACAGTGGACGATTTAACTGTGGATGTGGTTTTGCGTAAAGACCTCAAGTTTTCAGATGGCAAACCGCTTACCGCCGCTGACGTGAAGTTTACCTATGAATTCATGAAAAAATGGGAATCTGCGTATTTTCTAAAATACCTGAAACCAATTAAGGCCATCGATGTTAAAAGTCCTTATCAATTGAGATTTATTCTGGAAAAGCCGTTTGCACCGTTTGTAATGAACACCCTGGGCCAGGTATTTATACTCCCCAAACATATCTGGCAGAATGTGGTCGAAAAAGAAGGGCTGACCAAGCCCCAGGATTATCAGAATGTCCCGGTGGTGGGCAGTGGCCCCTTTACGATGGAATACTGGAAGGAATCCGAGGAATTCATGCTGCGTGCCAACAAACGTCATTTCATGGCACCCAAAGCCGATCTTCTGTTTATCGTTTTCGGCTCACGCGAATTGGGCAACTCCGCCTTGAAGAAGGGCAGCATCGACATTAATATCCAAAGTCTTCCGCCGGAAGTGGCCAAGGATTTGGCCAATGAAAAAGACATCCAGATTTTTGATGTGCGATCAAACGGCTACACCGCCATTCGCTTCAATTGCGGACGTCCTATTTTCAAACATAAAGCCTTGCGTCAGGCAGTAGCCCATGCGATTCCCTATCAACGAATCATCGACGAGATATTGGGTGGCAACGCCGGTACCACTCCGACCGGTATCACCCCGGTCAATGCTTTCTGGCACGACAACAGCCTTAAAGTGCGCGAGTATGATCTGTCCAAGGCCCGTAAAATTTTAAAGGATGCCGGTTTCAGGTGGAACAAGGATGGCCGGCTGTGTTTTCCTGCTAAATAACAGCAAACCTCGGTTTGTCCGACACATCCCGGGCCTTGCGATTAGAGGCCCGGGATGGATGATTCTTCAAACATCCAGCGTGGCACCAGCGACCTGATGGATTTGGTCTGATTCAATATGATAGCTGCCGTTCAGTTAAAAAAATACTTCCCGGTGGTCTCCGGTATCCGTTCCCTGTTCTCAAAATCAAAAGGCAAATATGTGAAAGCGGTGGACAATGTAAGTTTTAACATCGCCCGTGGGGAAGTACTGGGACTGGTAGGCGAAAGCGGTTGCGGCAAAACCACCACCGGCCGAGTTATCGTGGGGCTTGAACCGCCCACTGAAGGTGATGTTTTCATCGGTGATCAAAGTTGCCGGCAGGTGAGAAAACAAAGCCGCAAAAAGTTTTATCGCATGGTGCAGATGATTTTCCAGGACCCATACGGGTCCATCAATCCCCAGCACAACGTCACTCAAATTCTATCGCGGCCTTTACGCTATCAGGGGATTGCCGATAAAAGGCGAGTCTATGCCAAAACCTGTGAAACATTGGAATTGGTAGGGTTGCGCCCGGTGGATGATTATGTGGACAAATATCCCCATCAGCTTAGCGGTGGTCAACGCCAGCGCCTGTGTATCGGGCGCGCCATAATTCTGGACCCGGAATTCCTGGTGGCTGATGAACCCATATCCATGCTGGATGTATCCATAAAATCGAGCATCCTGGCCCTGCTTAAAAATTTAATTCAGCAAAGAAACCTTTCATTGTTGTATATCACCCATGATCTGGCGACGGTGGGTCATATCTGTCATTCCATCGCTATCATGTATTTGGGGCGGATTGTCGAAACAGGAACCACCGCAGAGGTGCTGGATAATCCATTGCATCCCTATACACAGGCACTTATTTCAGCAATTCCAATACCGGATCCTGATTCGAAGAGAGAAACCATCAACATTTCAGGAGCAGTGCCGGATCCGATTCATTTACCACCGGGATGTCGCTTCAGCCCCCGATGTCCACATGCGATTTCAGTGTGCACTGCAGAGGAGCCGACCTTAAAAGGTACTGGATTAAGTGGAAATCACCAAGTGGCCTGTTGTCGCCCCTGGGTGGATTGATGTCGGCGGATCCCCTCAGTCGTGAAAGCATGATTTTTCTGGTAATGAAGGTATTTGCCTAAAGTGATTGGTTCCAGATTCAGGCTTAAACTATGAACGGTGAACCACTCAGCCTGGAATTGAATGATCAGGTTTAATCTAACGCTACACGGGTTATTTGGCGAATGTTGAAATATATTGTAAAAAGATTGCTGTTCATGCTGCTCACTTTTTATGTACTGGCAACGTTAATGTTCTTCATGTTTCGAATGTTGCCTGGGGATCCCACCATGACCGTCATCAGCTCGGCGCTTCAACCCAAGGCTCAGGAGGCCATGAAACGCCAATATGGTCTGGACAAGCCCCTGCATGAGCAATACCTGGTTTACCTGCGCAACATCGCCACGTTCGACTTCGGTTATTCTTTCCAGCACAATCGCAAGGTCAGCCGGATGATATCCGGGCGCATGCTCAATACTGTCTTATTGATTCTGCCTGCGATGATGACAGCTTACTTGCTGGGTATTATCGGAGGCGCTTTTATTGCCTGGAAACGAGGCAGCAAACTGGAAATCGGCTCGGTCATTATGGCCACGGCTTTTCAGTCGGCACCGGTATTCTGGCTGGGGATGCTTGCCCTTTTCGTCTTTGCAGTCCATCTGGATATTTTCCCACTGGGGCACATCCTCTCGCCGGGGATGCATTACGGTAAAAGTACATTACAAAAATACCTAAGCCTGGATTTTTTTCATCATCTGGCCCTGCCGTTTATGGTGACCATGCTTTACAATGTCTGTTTTCCTCTGCTGCTGATGCGCAGTAGTATGTTGGAGACTTTCGGGGAAGACTTTATCGAATTGTGCAAAATGAAAGGACTGCGGGAAAAACGGATTATCTTCAAGCACGCCCTGCGCAATTCCTGTCTACCAATCGCAACGACCGTACCTTTGATTTTGGGTTGGGCAGTAGCCGGCTCGGTGGTGATCGAAACAGTCTTCTCATGGCCGGGCCTGGGGTTGCTCATGGTCGAGGCGGTTCAGCGCAGTGATTACCCGGTCGTTCAAGCGTGTTTTCTGCTAATTGCCGTGTTAACCATTGGTGGGAATTTTATGGCCGATTTACTTTATGGTATTCTCGACCCGCGGATTGTATATAATTAATCGAACGGCTGAAACCATCCAAATAATTTTAACCCCCCGGGTTTAAAATTCCAACACATCGGAGGCAATACTGTGATACGTAGTTTCCTCAGACTTGTGGCTGCATCGCGAATCGGCCTTTTTGGCTTGATTGTCTTCAGCACCTGTATCGGTGTTGCCGTTCTGGCCCCTGTGCTGGCGCCTTATGCACCTATGGAAAAGCACTACGATGCCTCGCAACGGCTCATGAAACTTAATCCGCCCTCCTGGGAGCATTGGTTGGATACCACTCTTTTGGGTAAAGATGTTTTCAGCCAACTGATCTGGGGAACTCGACCGGCTCTGATCATTGGTTTGAGTACGGCCGTCGGGGTTATTTTGATCGGTGTCAATATCGGATTGATCGCTGGTTATTATGGCGGGTGGATCGATCATCTTTTAATGCGGATCACTGACATCTTCATGGGGGTTCCGTTTCTACCTTTTATTATCGTGGTACTGTCTTTAACTGAAAAAAATATCCTTACCATTATTTTGGCAATGATGATCATCATGTGGCGCTCGACTGCCAGGGTGATTCGCTCCCAGGTTCTCTCCTTGCGAGAGCGCCCCTTTGTGGATGCGGCCCGCATTTCCGGGGCCGGCAGCTTGAAGATCATTTATTATGAAATCGCTCCTAACATATTCCCCATTGCCCTTGTAAATGTCGCATTTGCGCTGGCCTGGGCTATTATTACCGAAGCCAGCATCGGCTTTCTGGGATTCGGCGATCCGGATGTGCTGAGTTGGGGGACCATCATCTATCGTGCCTTTGCTTCTGAAATGTCTTACAAGGCCTGGTGGTGGGTCATTCCGCCGGGTGTGGCGATCATGACCCTGGTGACCGCGGTCTATTTTATCGGCAGGGCTTATGAAGAAATGATCAATCCCCGGCTAAAGCGCTGGTAATCGCTCGATGAGATCTGTTGTTGCCTGAGTTAGAAAGATTCAGGTAAAACAAAAGTTGAACCTATGCCTCTATTGAAAGTAGAAAACCTGAAAACCATTTACCGTACCCAAAAGGGAGATGTTACCGGCATTGAGGAAGTTAGTTTTGCGGTAGAATCCGGCAGGAGTTTCGGTCTTGTGGGCGAGTCGGGATGCGGTAAATCTACCTTGCTAAAATCGATTATCGGCGTATTGCCGGAAAATGCATCTATTGCCGCTGGCCAAATCCGGCTAAAGAATTGGCAATTAACTGCGCTTAATGAGAATCAGATGAGCCGCCTGCGCTGGAAAGAGATCTCGATGATCACCCAAAGCGCCATGAACGCTCTGGATCCGGTCTATACCGTCGGCTACCAGATCACTGAAGCCATCAACGCCCATAGCAACGTTGATAAACAAACCGCTCGTAAACAGGTGGAGGACATGTTTGACCTGGTTGGGATTGATATCGAGCGGTTCTCCGAGTATCCGCATCAATACAGCGGTGGCATGCGGCAGCGGGCCATTATTGCCATGAGCTTAATCCTGCGGCCGGCGCTGGTTCTCGCCGATGAACCCACCACCTCACTTGATGTTATCGTTCAGGATCAAATTTTTAAAAACATCAAAACCCTGCAATCCAAAATCGGATTTTCCTTGCTTCTCGTGACACACGACATTGCGCTCGTTATCGAGAACTGCGAGGATATTGCCGTGATGTACGGCGGCCGTATCATGGAGACGGGATCGGTGGCAAATGTAATACATGATACATTTCATCCTTATACATTAGGGTTGAAAAACGCATTTCCCAATATCCGGAAACGAACGGCGGAGCTCATATCGATCCCCGGGGTCCCACCGAGTCTTATAGGGCCACTCAAAGGTTGTCGATTTAATGAACGCTGTCCTTTCGCTTCCGAGGTCTGCCGCAACGAAATACCTGCTTTGAGAGATATCGACGGTACGCACAAAGCTGCATGCCATCATCTGGATCAAATCAATAAAATGAGGGACCTGGCTATTCAGCCGAACACCTGGCTGGATATGCAAAAATAATCTATGCGAAAACACAATAACAGGAGGTATTAAAAAATGGCTCAGATTCAGATCGGCAGCGATGAATCCATCTACTTTGCTTATGGAACCCTTCTTGAGCTTACAGAAATACACAGGTTTTGCCCTAACGCCGAATCAGCAGGAGTCTTTCGCCTCGAGGGTTATCGTCTGGGATTTGCCGCCTGCGGACCGGATCCTTCCATAGGCGGATGCACGTTAGTAAAGGATCCCGACAATACCATGTATGGTGTTCTTTATAAAATGTCGTTGAAAGAACGTCAAAACCTAGACAAAGCATCCGGCTACGATACCGGGCTTTGGGCAAAACTCGAAATCACCGTTTTGGACAACGATGACAACCCGGTCCAGGCCAACACCTCTATCATTCCTAATCCCAGCGGGCCTCATGAGCCGCCGGCCTCCTACACGCGACCGATTTTGGCCGGTGCAAAAGAAATTGCGCTGCCGCCGCAATACATTGAACAGCTGGAAGCCATCATCAGAGGAGACGGTCAAAATTGAGTGATTTTGGCTGGCCCATCATGGATTCATTTAATACAGAGGATTATACGGGTGATCCCACCCTTGAAAGCCAACTTTTTTCTATCGTTACCGGGATCGATACAAGCGAAGAAGAACTTGACCGCTTAAACCTCTGTCGGTTTGAAAATCTGTGCTTTTGTAAACAAAAAGAAATACCTCTTTACCTTGCGGGAGATGTTGTATTTGATTGAAGAAAAAAGTTGCCATGAACACCATAGCAAAGGATAGCTAATGGTCTGCTATTATAGCTGATATCATAGTACAAACAACATTAACGTAAAGTTTTTCTGCAAAAGGCCGACATTTATAATAAAATTCAACTGACAACTGCGAGTGAACAAACTATTATGTACAAGATTGTCGATAAGGCTGGAAACGAGGTTGAAAACGGATTTAATAGCTTTGGAGGTGCGTTAGCACGTATCAGGCAACTTAACAGATTGGGCGTGAAAGATGTTTTTGTAGTGGATGCCAAAACGAAGGTTATTTATAAAAAATCCTTAAAAAATCGGTATTTCCCAAGATGGGTATCCAGCATCCACCAATGATTTCTCCAATACCTGTGATAGTGGTTCAATGCTTCCAATTTATACAGTCTGTGTGAATCCGGTCGATTGCTGATTTGTCGAGGCATCAAATTCTGGTTAAACATCTTGATATCGCTACGATTTGAATTTCCGGGCAAGATATATGGAAATGCCGGTTTAATCAATTCGCCGAACACTTGGATGTTTTTCAGTTGCCCGTTCGTGGCAAAGATCTGCTATATATTGCTCGATTTCAGATTCAGATATAACATCGGAAATTAAAATATCTGTAGCCACAAGATCGAGCCGGGTATCTACTTTTTCATTCTATTTCATTATCTGAAAAGTTCATTGAATAAATTATAAAATATTGTTAACAATGGTAGGGAGAAAAGAACTTATATATTGATTATACTGGAGAATGACCTATGAATGAATGTCAAGGGAAAGTGCTTTGGGTTAACCTTACTGAAGGCTCCATAAAAAAAGATACCCTGGATCTTCAAGTAGCAAGAGACTATATCGGCGGGCGCGGTCTGGGAATCTATTTTCTCAATAAATATGTGAATCCGTCCTGCGATCCATTATCGCCGGAAAACATGCTGGTAATGGCCACCGGACCGCTCACCGGAACCGGTGCGCCTACCGGTGCACGCTATATGGTGATGACCAAGTCGCCGCTGACCGGTGCTGTTACCTGCTCTAATTCCGGGGGCATGTTCCCCGCTGAATTCAAACGTACCGGGTTGGATGCTATTGTTATTTCAGGACAGGCTGAAGCACCCGTTTATCTTTGGATTGATCAGGGGACAGCTGAACTTCGCAGGGCGGATCATTTGTGGGGCAAAAACACTCACGAAACAACCGATGCACTTCTGGTGGAGACCGATGCTAGGGCGAAGGTGGCCTGCATCGGTCCGGCCGGCGAAAAAGGTGTATTGTTTGCGTCCATCATCAATGACAAACATCGGGCGGCGGGGCGGTCAGGGGTGGGTGCGGTGATGGGCCGCAAGAACCTGAAGGCAGTCGTGGTGAAAGGCAAGGGGCGTATCCCCCTGGCGGACCCTGATCGCTTTAAGGCCTTGAATATGCAGATCCTGGATGATTTCAAGGAAGGCATCAAGCAAACTCCGTTGGGACTGACCGTCAATGGCACCGCTGGTGTGGTGGTGGCTACTCAAAATTTTGGTGTGCTGCCCACCAAGAACTGGCAGCAGGGGACCTTTGACGGTTGGGAGAAAGTTCAAGGGGAAGTGCTGACCCAACGATTCCTGATAAAAAATTCCGCCTGCTATGGCTGCCCGATCGGTTGCGGCCGTAAAACGAAAGTTGATGACCCTGATTTTGCTGGTGAAGGTGAAGGCCCTGAATACGAAACCATCTATGCCATGGGTTCCAACTGTATGGTGGATGACCTGGCGGCCATAACCAAAGCCAATTATATCTGCAACGAGCAGGGAATGGACACCATCACCATGGGGGCCACTATCGCCTGCGCCATGGAACTGGTGGACCGCGGCTACCTCTCAGAAGATCAGGTGGGGCGCCCTTTGAAGTGGGGTGATGCCGAAGCGCTGGTGGAATTGACGCGTATGACCGCCAATCGCGAGGGATTCGGCGATCTTCTGGCTGATGGCAGCTATCGTCTGGCCGACCGCTGCGGACATCCGGAACTGGCGCCGGTATCGAAAAAACAGGAGTTTCCGGGGTATGAACCTCGCGGGGCCCAGGCCATGGGGCTGGCCTATGCCACGTCGCCCATCGGCGGTTCCCACATGCGGGGCGATCCGGCCTACTTCGAGCTCTTCGGTGTTCCCAAACCCATGGATCCGCACCAGTGGGAAGGGAAAGCAAAGGTTACCAAGGCCTATCAGGATCTATCGGCTATCATCGATTCGGCGGGGCTGTGTATCTTCTTTGCCATCAGAAATCTAGTGGCCGAGGACCTGGGTGTTGCTCCTGTGGGAATCCTGGAATATTTAAATGCAGCAACAGGTGCCGATTACACGCTGAAGGAACTTATGGAGGCCGGCGAACGAATTATTAACGCCGAACGTTTGTTTCTGGTCAAGGCCGGTTTTTCCCGCAAGGACGACAGCCTGCCGAAACGCTTGACCCAAGATCCCATGCCTGAAGGACCGTCAAAAGGTCTGGTCTGTCATCTGGATAAGATGCTGGACGAGTACTATGATGCACAGGAGTGGACTGCGGACGGTATCCCCACTGCCGAACGGTTGAAAAGTTTGGGGCTGGCATAAGCGAAATGAAGGCTTGTCGGGTGGCCACATGGAGATTTCGGTAAGACTTTTCGAAGACATGAAACAATATGCACCGGACGGGCGGACCTCGTTCACGATGACGTATGATGCCGTCACAACGGTTGGCGATGTATTGAAATCACTCCGGATTCCCGTGAAAACACAGAAAGTGGTACTGGTCAACGGTCGCCGCGCCGACGAGAACACCCCAATTGAGGATGAGTCGACGCTGGTGCTCTTTCCGCCCATTGCCGGCGGATAGCGGGAAATCCGAAATGGTTCGACCCGCTCACCACCCTGAGCATAGTCGAAGGGCAAATCGCGCGGATAATCAACCATCATCATAACCAACGACGTGTATAATCAGAGATTTGCGGTCATTCAGGTTGTTCCGATTGCTATTAGCGACTACAATTTTCCCAACACTTCCCTGGATATCACGATTTTTTCCACTTCTTTGGTGCCTTCATAAATTTCCAGCACTTTGGCGGCGCGGTAGAAGCGTTCGACATCATAGTCATTAAAATAACCGTATCCGCCGTGAAGCTGCAGGGCTTCATCCACCACTTCAACGGCCACATGACAGGCGTACAATTTGGCCATGGCGGTTAATTTGGTATCGGGCTTTCCCTGATCCAGCAGCCATGCCGATTTGTAGACCATGGTTCGTGCAGTTTCGACCTTGGTCGCCATTTCGGCAATTTTAAACTGGGTGACCTGAAATGCTCCGAGAGGACGACCGAACTGTTTTCTGCCTTTGACATGTTTGATGGACATATCCAGGGCTCCCTGGGCCAGCCCGATTCCATGTCCGGCAACATAAGCCCGGGAATGATCAAAAAATTTAATTAATTGAATAAAGCCGTTTCCTTCGGTGCCCAACAGATTCTCTCTGGGGACCCTGACATTATTAAAATAGACAGCGGAGGTATCTGAGGCTCTCAACCCCATTTTGCCATGCATGGGATCGGCTTTGTAACCTTCCCGGTCGGTCTCGACGATAATAATGCTGTGCCGTGCGGTTTTACGCTCCGCTTCGGGATTGGTAAGGCAGTAAACCAGCATAAAGGTTCCGACCGTGCCGTTGCCGATCATGACCTTGCTGCCGTTGATCACATAATCATCACCATCTATGGCGGCTGTGGTGGTTGCCGCGGCGGTATCACTGCCGGCATCCGGCTCGGTGATGGCAAACCCCATCACGGCATCACCCTCAAACAGGGGCGGTAGCCATTTCTTCTTCTGTTCTTCGGTTCCGAAAAGAATCAATTCTTCGGCACCGAATGTAATCGAACTGAGCTGCTGTCCGATACCGGGATCTACTTTCCAGAACTCCTCCAGCACCATGCCCTGTTCCAAATAACCTAAGCCGGGACCTCCATAGGCTTCGGGGATGAAAAGCCCGATGAGATCCAACTCCCGCGCTTTTTTTACGATTTTTTCCGGGTAAGTTTCGTTGATGTCCAGATCCCTGGCTACAGCAGTAAATTCACCCTTTGCAAATTCTCGGGCTGCCTTTTGAATAATTTTTTGCTCTTTGGTTAAATCGAAATCCATAATTATACCCTTTCGCCTTTATTTATTTCTAACAAAATGTTGTTAATCATTGAATTTTTTTACAATGGTATATTCCCATGCCTCTTATTCGGCAGTGGCCTATGCTTGTTTTTTAGCATTCGCAACGCTTTGATGAGCTGCGGCCGCGTTTCACGCGGCTTGATAACGGAGTCCACCAGCATATTGGACGCTGCATGATAAGGGTTGGAATATTTATAGTCATATTCTTCTATTTTTTGCTGTCTGAATTCCTCAGGGTTTTCCGTGGCCGCAATGTCCTTGCGAAAAATAAGATTTACCGCTGCGGTCGTATCCAGCACCACCAGCTGAGCGATGGGCCAGGCCAGCATCAGATCCACCCCCATTCCCACGCAGCACATTCCCATCACCGCTCCACCGTATTCTTTGCGCAGGGCCAGGGTGATTTTGGGCACGGTTGCTTCGGCGTAAGCATACAACATCTTGGCGCCGTGGCGAATAATGCCGGCACGCTCCTGGGCGACACCCGGAAAGTAGCCGGGAACATCAACAAAGTTGATCAAGGGTATGTTAAAGGCATCGCAGAACCGGATGAAACGGGCGGCTTTGTCGGATGCATCTACATCCAGGCACCCGGCCTTGATTCGGGGTTGATTGGCGACAATACCGACGGTGCGCCCATCCATGCGGGCAAAGCCGATGATGATGTTGGGGGCAAAACGGGGCGAGATTTCATGAAAATCCTGATTGTCCACAACATGTGAAATCACCTGGTGCATGTCATAGGACTTTCTAAAATCAGCCGGAACGATTTTTTCCAGGCTGTCATCGACGCGATTGGGATCGTCGCTGTTTTCAACCTGCGGTGGTTGCTCATCGTTATTGGACGGCAGATAGCTGAGCAATTTTTTGATAATGTCGATACATTCCTGATCGGATTCGGCTACAAAATGAGCCTGGCCGGTGATTTCACTGTGAACTTTGGCACCGCCGAGTTCTTCGAGACTGATTTCTTCTCCGGTTACCGATTTAATAATGTGCGGGCCGGTTATGACCATATGGCTTTGTCCCTTTACCATGACAATGAAATCGGTCAAAGCCGGTGAATAAACCGCCACCCCGGCGCTGGAACCCATCATGCCGGTAATTTGAGGAATTAATCCCGAAGCTGCCGTATTGCGGTAAAACATTCCGGCCACACCTTTGGAAGCAAAAAAACCTTCGTGCAGCCGCCCGCCGCCGGAATCGTTTAAAGCCACCAAGGGTGCCTTAACCTTTATAGCTTCATCCATTATCCGGCAGATTTTCTGACCGTGGATCGTACCGACGGAGCCGCCAAGCACCGTCACGTCCTGGGCATAGGCGAAAACCAGTCGCCCCTCGATGGTCCCGTAGCCGGTGACTACGCCGTCGCCGGGGACACTCTTTTCCTGCATACCGAAATCAATGGACTGGCTTTGGGCCAATTTATGGACTTCAACAAAGCTGTCCGGATCGAAAAGCAGATCAAGCCGTTCCCGAGCGGTTAATTTACCTCTTTGGTGTTGACGCTCAATGGCTTTGGGCCCGCCGCCCATTTCAGCTTTTTTTTCCAGAGCTTCAAGTCGTTCCAGTTCATTTTGATGAGTTTTGGCTTGTGTCATGTCCCACCATCCTTTTTGAATTTTATGGATACTGTATACTGTACACAAATCGTGACTGTCAAACATTAATATAAGATAAACGTTCAGGGTTCAAAGGTTCTGTGTGCTGAGTTTCCCGATTAAATCAGGATTTCGGGTTACCTTTCTTTCGTTGCATCTTATCGAATTGAAAATTTTGTGTATTCGCATTGAATACCCATAGCTGTGCATTATAGTAGTAGAGCAGAATTTTCAACCCGATTTGCAATATTCCGATGAGACGGTTGAATAATCCACGTAAATAACAACAGGAGATGCCCGTGGTGGACGATATTTTACCGGTCAAAATCGAAAAGAACGTTTGTACCCTGACTCTAAAGCGACCTGAAAAGAAAAATTCCCTTTCGCCCGAATTGGTTAAAATTCTATTGCAGACACTCGAAGAACTATCTGCGGATGACACCATCCGTACCGTGGTCATTCGGGGTGCGGGCGATAAAGCCTTTTGTTCGGGATATGATATCGGTTCATTACCCACCGGCCGCAGCGATGATCCGCATGAAAAGCTGGAAACTTTAAACTTGGTCGAATCACTTTTTAAAACCGTTATCGACTATCCGTTTCCGGTGATCGCCATGATCAACGGCATTGCATTCGGCGCCGGATGCGAGCTGGCGGTCTGCTGTGACATCCGCATCAGTGCTGACGATATCCGTATCGGGATGCCGCCGGCAAAACTGGGACTGGTGTATCCCTGGACGGGTTTGCAGCGATTCATCCAGGTTATCGGGCTTAAAAGCACCCGGGAAATTTTTTTGACCGGGCGTGCATACCGGGGCATACGATTAAAAGAACTCGGACTGGTAGACTATCTGATACCCAGCGACAAACTGGAGTCATTTACCTGTCGGATGGCTGAAGAAATAGCTGCTAACGCGCCCCTGGCTCTGAGAGGAACCAAGCGGGTTTTAAATCTATTGTTACAGGCCGCGCAGTTTGATAAAAATAACCTGAAAGAAGCTGAATCAATCACGCGGGCTTCATTTCTCAGTGAAGATTTGAGAGAGGGCCAAAGGGCGTTCCTGGAAAAAAGAAAACCTCAGTTTAAAGGCAGATAATTTCAGGACACGGATTTGCACGGATAATTTGATTTGATCACAACAGAATTCAATCATTTAAAGTAAGGAGAAATACCATGGAAGTACAGTCTTACAGGGCGGAAGAGTTGTTCGACTGGGTTACCCGCGGAGGACATGATTTTACGTTGCTGGATGTACGTAACAATGAGGAATTTGGACGATTTAAAGTTGAGGGTCCTCATCTTTCAAAGATGATCAATATTCCGTATATTGAATTTATCGAAAAAGAAGCTGAATCGGTGGCACAGGTTCAGATCCCCAAAGAAGAAAGTATCCGCATTGTTTGCGCAAAAGAAGGATCCGCCAAATATGTCGCTGAAATCTTGCTTAACAATGGATGGAAGAATGTTCAGATCCTCGAAAAGGGCATTAAAACCTGGGGCAACATGCTGGCGTCTAAACGGGTGGCATCTGAAAACGGCTATGAGCTTTACCAATTTATCCGTCCCGGCAAAGCCTCCTGTAGTTACGGATTAATTTATGAAAATGAAATGGTTGTGTTTGATCCATCCAGAAATGCACATTTTTATCAAGATTTTGCCAAAAAACATGGGGTTGTAATCATCAAGACCTTTGAAACTCATCTGCAGGCTGATTATATTTCCGGCAGCCAGCAAATTGCCTCCGATACGGGTGCCCAGATCGTTGGTCATCAGAACGATTTTAAAGATGCCGTTTTTGAGTACCAGGGGGTCAATGACGAAGATGTTTTTCATTTTTCCAAAGGTGGACCCGAAATCAAAGCCATTCACACACCGGGACACACGCCGGGAAGTACTTCCTATCTCATTGATAACAAATATCTGGTTGCCGGAGATGCGATATTTATTTTATCCATCGGACGTCCCGATCTCGGCGGCATGGCGGAAGAATGGTCCAAGTTACTGTTTAAAACGCTTAAGACTAAAATAGCGGATATGAATGACGATCTGCTTATTTTGCCCGGACACTACCTTGAATGGAGCGAGGCAAACCCGGAGCAGGTGTTTGCCGACACCCTGGGCAGCATTAAAAATAAAAATGCGGATATTTACGGAATTGAGGGGGAAGGCGATTTTGTCCGCTTTATAAAAGAGAACATGCGCAAACAGCCTGATGTGTACGCGGAAATCCGTAAAGTCAACGCCGGAATCCTTGAGGTTGACGACGACGAACAGGAAATTATGGATCTGGGTAAAAATGAGTGTGCGGCCAGCATGTATGGGAAATAGGGTGGGATTGCCCGAATTCTCTGACAAGTGACGGGGCAGGATACTGGATTATAGGCTTCAGGTTGTCGGGTGTCAGGTTTTAGGCCGGCTCTCGCTTTTTCACTGTTGATCCGCCTCTGGACGAACACCCGATACCTGAATACCAGAGTCTACTTTTCATGCAATTCCGTGAATATTTAGGAAGCACGGCTATTATTCAAGCAGAATGACGAGGTCTGAATCTATAAAACCATGAAAATTAAAGAAAGGAGAAATAAAATGAGCGAAGACATCAATGTTGCAAAAGTATTGGATTTAAAAGGCCTGGCTTGCCCCATGCCGGTTGTCAAGGTAAGCAAGGGAATAAAAGAGATTGAAGTCGGTCAAGTGCTTCAGGCATTGACCAGCGATCCTGGGGCCCTGACCGATTTTCCGGCCTGGGCGAAAACCACCGGAAACGAGATCATTAAAACTGAAACCGAAGGAAAAGAAACTTCGTTCTATATCAAACGCACGGCCTAAAGAAATGCGCCCTTGTTGATTTAATGAGGGCGCATGTTTGTATTATGTTTTCGCCACCAGACACGAAGTTTATTTAATAATAAACATTTATTGTTTGTGTTTGGTGCCTGGATATTCTTTCCGGATTGTCCTGCTTAGCTTAAAGTTCTGTGTTAGATCAGTCGATAATCAAATTGAGGTTGCATTCTGAATCGTCAAAAGGAGCTAAGGGTTCATTTGAAAATAACTTTACATTATGACTGCCGGTTCATTCCATATTTGCAAAAAAAAATATTAATATGATACGATCAGAGTTCGTCAATTTTTTTTTACGCTTGTCCGAATCAGCAGGTTCGTATCCAAATGCCATAATTTTTATGCTCCTGCTATTGCTGTTTTTATTTTTATTTGCAGGTTTCATCCTGTATAAATTGAGAAGAACCGACAGGGTATTAAACACTGTTGAACGTGAACTGGACTCCTTTGCGCGGAATTTAGGACACCCCTCAGCTGGGGGAAAATTATCGCAAAATCACATAGATAAAGCCATATTCGATCCAAACCGGGATAAACTTGCAGATAATTTGAAAAATGACGATGTTGCCCAAAAGGCCGGGACGGTTTCGATTGTCCCGGAAGGTTTCAAAAGACATGTATTGGGGGAAATAAAGAACACTCTATCAACCAAGAAAACGAAAACCACTGCCGGTATAAAAAATGAGGAATTCGCATCATCTTTATTAAGCAATTCCGGTTTAAAAAAAAAGATACTCGATCTCATCAGCAAAACCGACAAATCAATTTCACTGCAGCATTTAGTAAAACATTTGTCTCAGGAATATTTTGACGGCAACTATCATCCTATTCTAAATGAATTAGAACAGCTTGAAAAAGAAGAAGAGATTGAGGGTCAGGTTATAAATGGGAAGGTATTTTTTAAAAAGAAGCAAAAAACAACACGAAAATATATTTTGCGAAAAGGGAAAAATTTTCGAAAATATATAGGCTAAAGCACTTTCAATGAGGGATCGTGCTTTTCCGAACTCGTTGCGCCATCTCCCCAGCGTCTAAACAGATCATGTTCGATGTTTAAATAATCAAAAATCTTTCCGATGGTTTGATCGATGATGTCATCGATGGTTTTGGGCTGGTGATAAAATGAAGGGACCGGGGGCAGGATGTGTGCCCCCATGTCGGCAGCCAGGGACATGAGGCGTAAGTGCCCTTTATGAAGAGGTGTTTCTCTGACCACAAGCACCAGCCTGCGTTTTTCCTTTAACGTGACATCGGCAGCTCTCACCAGGAGGTTTTCGTTGTAAGAGTTAGCAATCCCGGACAGTGTTTTTATGGTACACGGCACCACCACCATGCCTTCGGTCAGAAACGATCCGCTGGCCAGTGACGCCGCCATGTTCTTATCATCATACACATAGTCGGCCATGGCCGCCACTTCATCCGGGTTGTAGTTTGTTTCGATTTTGATATTCAGCCTGCCTGATGCGGAAATTATCAGATGGGTTTCATGATCGCTTTCCTTCAGCAAGCGGAGCAGCCTCACGCCGTAAATGACACCGCTGGCCCCGGATATTCCAACTACAATTCGTTTTGGCATGGAGTACCTATAATTCGTTTTGGATTTTAATTTTGACCTAATGCCTGGTACAATGCATCCACCACGGCACGGGCAAACTCAGGGGTATTAATATCAACATCAACTTCGATGACATTTATATCGTCATCCAGGGATTTCTTCAATGTATCAATAAAAGCCTTATCAGATACCGGCTCATAAAGGGCACCCCCCTTTACGCTAAGCGAGGAAAAACCCCTGGTCGGTAGAATAAATTTTATCAGTTTCTTGTTTTTACTATGGTTTAATTTGTTTGCGACTTCTTGAGCGATGGTTTGCATTTCTTCGACACTTGTTCTTGCCTGCACCCGAATGGCATCCTGAAGCAGGAGTTTCCTTGCGGCCAGGTTCCTGGATGTCCAAAGGGGGTCTTTATCATCACGTCGCTGAATGGGACCACAGCTGATCATATCAAATCCGCAGGGGGTAAGGATATAGGGTTTGTCCTGGCGAATACCGGCCTCCAGCCGATCCGGTCCGGCGGTTCGGTTACCGCCTAACAGATATTCGCTAAAACCGGCCGGCACCATGTCGATGAAAGCCTCAAAAAGCCCCTGGCCGACCAGGTCCATTGCGGCCTTCTCCCCGATGCCGGTTGCATGAAAGGAGATGATACTAAAATCGTTTTCCAGCATTTCTCGGACATAATGGGCTCCTTTATCACAGAAACCGAATTCTGTCAGTGCGATTGAACGCTTTTCCTCCTGCGGGGCAGGCTCTTCCGTCTCCACCATTCCGCAAATGGCACCGGCGCCATTGACCATTAATCGTCGTACCAGCGGGTTTAGACCAACGGTGTCCACCACACTGTGCATGACCGTCACATCCCTGACACCAAAAAATTCGGCAAGCTTCTTCGCATAAGCGGGCATGGCGGCAACGCTGGAGATCAAAAGTTTGGGTACACCAAAAGGAAGCAGTTTCATTGCGGAGAGGGAAATGAAAGTCCCGGTCATGCCCCCTACGGCGATTATGCCCTGCAATTTGCCGGTATGATGATGTTCCTGCAATATTTTTCCCAACCCATCTGCCATCATCGCCGTTGCCTTGTCCCTCTCCTTAACCAACATCTGCCGAATTTTCTCAATGGTTGTTCCACCGGATTTGGCCAGAGCATGGCAATCAATGTCCGGTTTCAGGGAGGATTCAATAGCCCCGGTGCCAATACTGATGTCAATAAGCACGGACTTGTGTCCGCGTTTTTCAATATGATCCTTAATAAGCTGCAGCCCCTCTTCTCTTTCATCAAGCATGCCTACAACCGCTATCGCCATTCTTCATCTCCATTTTTTTTCAATGCTGAAGCCCATAGCAGGAAAACGCACTGCTATGAGCGATCATTTACGGGCTATCGGCAGACAACTTAATCCAATCCCAGCTCCGACCAACGGCCCTTGACTTTTTCGATAATTTTCGGGTCCAGCTCGATGGGGATGGGCTTGTCTTTCCAGTCATAGGGGATGGTAGCGTCCAGCAGGAGCCTGCCGGTGATCTCCCGGGAGTCAATGGGCAGGGAGGGGTCCAGGGGCGTGGACCGGCCGCGCTTGATTACCTGGCTACGATTGGGCTGAAACCGGAAGCTCAAGGCATACATTACCCGTGGAATATCCCAGGGGTCAATATCTTCATCCACCACGATTACGGTTTTCAGCCCATAGGCACCCATTTCCGTTGAGATAGCAGCCGTGAGTACCTGATCGGCATGTCCCGGATACATTTGCTTTACGGAAATGATGGCCAGAAACCGACCGGACCCCTCAGGCGGGCAATAAACGGCTTTCAGGCCGGGTATTTTCATGGCCAGGAGCTGCTGCCACAGGGTGGCGCCGTAAGAAAGCGCCATGGTCATGTGGGTATCGGTTACAGCCCGGCCGACGGTGGTCCCCCACAAGATGGGGTTGTTCCTGTGGGTGATGCATTTGACATCGATAAAATTGCGCGGATCTGTGCCCACCCCGGAGTAATAACCGGTGTATTCACCAAACGGTCCTTCTTCCATGAATTTTTCGGCATCCACTTCGCCTTCAATTACAATTTCGGCCTGGGCCGGTATGGGAAGGTCGACGGTTTCTCCTTTGACGACTTCAACGGCTTCGCCCCGCAGTGCACCGGCGACGTCATATTCGGATGTAAAAGCTGAAATGCGAGCCGCCCCCAAAATGAACAGCAGAGGGTCGCATCCGATAACTGAAGCCACCGGCATGGGCTTACCCATGGCCTGGTACTTTTTCAGCATGAGGTCGGCGTGCTTGCCCTTGATGAACTGGGTGCCCATTTTGTCTTTCCCAAGAAGCTGGCTGCGGTAAGTGCCCAGATTGACCCAGCCGGTTTCGGGATCTTTACTGATAATAAAATGAGCGGTGCCGATAAAGCGTCCGCCGTCCAGGGGATACCACTGCGGTACGGGGAATTTGTAAAGATCGATATCATCACCGGTTAAAATATTTTCTTTGCAGGGTGTGCCGGCGGCATCCACCCATTTTGGCGGTGTCAGGTTTTCGCCCAGCTTTGCCCACTGTTCGTAAAGGTTTACCAGGGTGGAATCCAGGGGCAGGCCCATGATCAAAGCCAGCCTTTGGGTGGTGGTGCATACACTGGTGATAACCGGTGTGTCATAATCTTTGACGTTTTCGAAAAGAAGGGCCGGCCCGCTTTTTTCTTCATTCAATTTGGCGATATGCGACAACTCCAGATTCCAGTCGACTTCCGCGGTAATTCGTTTGCACAGCCCCACCTCTTCACCTTTGGCAATGAAATCTCTCATGTTTTTCATTTCGATACTTTTCTCCTCTTTGAATTTCTTGTTATTGTGACTACTGTGTTTGCTGAGTAGGTCCCCAACCCGGACAAGCTGGAATTGAATAGTGACGATTGAAGATTGAATATTTGTGGAGGTCGCCTCGCTGCTAAATCTTTTTTAAAACAGACAGAATACATTCATTCAACGTTCGATGTTCGACGTTCATCAGTTTCTTTTTCGATTAGACCAGTCGTTTTTTTTGACCGGAGGCTGGGCTGAACCTGTAACCCTGGACCCTTTTCCTATCCCGGTATTTTGATGCGTTTCATCGCGGTTTCCATCAACAATTGGCGACCGGTCTTTTTACCGATTTTAGACTCGGTCTTGCGCTGGCTCCAGACGGTCTCCGGGCGGGCCTGTACAAAAAAAATATTTTCCGGAAACGAAAAATCTTTATCGATGGCCCACTCGATATCCATAGGCCGGCCATAATGGGATTCAATCTTTTTAGCTGTTTTGACCAACTCTTTTATCTCCATGTCCTCCAGGCAGCATGTGCATTGCATATCCTCCGCTATATCGGCGTTTACCACCCTACCTTTATCAAGATCATAAACACATTCGATATGTTTGGCGGATATGGTTCGGTCATTGATTTCCATCATCACCTTGTCCACCACAAATTTGTCAGGATTGACGGAACCGGACACAACCGTCTCTCCCAATCCCCAGCTTCCCTCGATGACAACTTTAGAAATATCCCCGGTGGTGGGGTTCAGAGTGAACAGCACACCCGCTGCCCGGGAGTTCACCATTTTTTGAACCCCGACGCTGATGAGCACTTTTTCATGGGGGAAATTATTTTTTATTCTGTAGCTGATTGCGCGCGGTGTATAAAGGCTGGCCCAACATTTTCTGACATTTAAGATAACCTGGTCCGCACCCATTATCCAAAGGTAGGTGTCCTGCTGGCCTGCAAAACTGGCAGAGGGCAAATCTTCTGCCGTAGCGCTGGATCGAATGGCCACGGGAACTGTTTCAACCCGGCATTGGTCGCAGAGCTGAGAATATCCATTTGCAATTGCCTGCTGAACATCATCGGGTATGACGGCGGTGTAGATCAATTGTTGAATTTCAGCAGCTGCCCGATTAAGCGCCTCGATGTTATCCGGATCCAGATCGGAAAGGAGGTGAAAAATTCGGTCTTTTATCTCGGCATTTTCCAAAGAGACCGAATAACTGTCGGTGGTAACGGCGAATCCGGGGGGAACCCGAATACCGGCCTTGATCATTTCTCCCAGGCTGGCATTTTTTCCGCCGACTAATGGCAGCGAACTTTTATCCAGTTGGCTGAAATTCAGGATGAAGTCCATTATTATCTCCTGCAAATTATTCGAGACCTTTATTCAACGAAAATTAATCCGCTCTTTTGACAATGGTAACAACACCGGTATCACCGTCGACTTTGATAATATCCCCGGTTTTGATAATTGCCGTGGCCAGACCGGTGCCGGTGACCGAAGGCACGCCATATTCCCGGCAGACAATTGCGGCATGGCAGGTCAGTCCACCGATATCCGTGACGGTAGCCTTGATATTGGTAAACACCGGAGCCCAGGAAGGATTGGTGGAGGGACACACCAGAATTTCTCCCGGTTGCAGATCGACAATATCTTTCAGCAGTTTTAGGACACGGGCCGGACCTTCGACCACACCGGCCGAGGAGGCAAAACCCTTAATTTCGGAGACATCCGTGTCTGTCGGTGTTCCAATACCCTGGAGCCATTCCTTCACCCTTTCGGTGGTGACACCCCACAGCATGATGGTAAAGGGCTCGGCTATTTCTTCCGGCGGCACACCCAGTGCCGGTGTCGGTATCCATTTCTTGGCGGCATCCAGAATCTTTCTGCGTTTTTCAACCTTGGATTTATAGTAGCCCCCTCGCATGGGTATATCCACACCCAGGGCCCAACCGGTCGCAACTTCGGTCAAAAGTTGGGGTATCTCGTAGCGGTTGAACATGAATATGTCGTCTACCTCATTTATCATATCGTTTTTGACCAGAAGGGTACCGATTTCTCTGATTTTGCCGTACCAAATGGTGTGAAACCAGTGCTCAACCCAGAAAAGATGATCCTCGGCGTATCGGTAGATGGATCGGATGGTGTTGTAAGCGTCGTCAAAGGCTTTACGATCTTCGTCGGTGGTGATCAATTTGCGGTATTCGGATACAATTTCGTCTCTTTGCTTGTTGATTGTATCCAGAGATCGCTCAATGGTTTCTCCCTTTTCCAGCCTTTCCACATAACCTTTGATGTAGGAATAGGGAAGGTCCGGCTGGGTGAGCCAGCTGCCTTCATGATGAAACCAACCGCTGCCGCAGGACACATAAAACCAGGGGTCCTTGGCTTTGTCGTACTCTTCGAGCCAATTCTTTCCCTCCGGTATTTGTTGAAGTTCTGCGATTTTCTCGGACGCGGATTTTGTACTTTTAAGAATGTCCGCCACAGCACTGGAGGAGACCGCCAACCGGGAGAGCCGGCAAAGTTCTTCCTCCGGGCGGAACATGGAAACATAAGCCCCGGCCACCATTTTGCCGATGGCACTTTCACTGATCCCGGGAAAAAGCTTGCGGGCGACATCCGCGAACATCAGATAGGCAAGATAGGTCAGGTTGAGCATTTCAAAATGATACTGCCAGCCCTTAATCATCTGGTTGACCAGCCGATCAAAGGATTCCATCAGGTCATAGCTGGCATAGCAGCCGGTGGGTGCGGGCAGCACCTGATCATCCGGGACATATTTCGGCAGTTCCGCCGGGATTTTGACGGCAGCCATTTCATTTCCCAGAGTCTTGAATTTGGTCAGCCATTTGTCCCACAGTTCATCATAGTGTTCAAACACGTAAAACACGCGTTTTTCGAACAATGCGGCTTTTTCTCCGATAATTTCTTCCGGTGGCGGAGCGATGGCACAAATGTACAGATAACAGCCTATCATTCGCTGGGCGATTCCCTGAGCCGGCGGGATACAGAACACCCGGGTTGTGTACTGTGATAAAGAAATTTGCCACGCTTCCTGGAAAATGTGATCCAGCGGAGGTAAGGGTTCCGGAGCGTGGATTTTATCCTGATACCAGAACTGGGCTTTTTCCCAGGCAGCCCGGTCTTCAGAAAACAGATGATGTGAGGGATACATCTCTTCCCAGCCTTCTAATTCCGGCGGAACTTCAAACTCGTGAGGATCCGGAAATCTTCCTTCGTTATCTGCCATTTTCATTCTCCTTTTTTTAGAGTATTAATGCGCATTCAATTTTTTTATGGATGATTAACAAATAACTGTCAATCCATTTATATTTATGCTATCCATAAGCTAAGCTTATGGATAGCATAAATATATAAATTTTATTTAAGGGCGGATAGGTGCTGGGTACTGGGTATTGGGTACTGGTCCCTCGTCATTCGTTAGGATCGTTAAGCCCGAAAAGCGAACCGCAGAATATCGAATGTCGGATATTGAATGTCAAAGGGTGGAATCGCTTCGCTCAATCTTTTTTAAAAATGGATAGAATACATTCATTCGTCAATCGTCGTTCGTCATTCGTCACTGGTTCCCTCTTTGCTGGGTACTGGTTTCTGGTCACTTAGCGTCCGTCATCCATCATCTGTCATCCGTCATCCGTCATCTGACTTCTGACTTCTGACTTCTGACCTCAGACTTCTGACATCCGTCATGCGGAGTTACAGTGCTAAACTTTAACCAATTGCGTGTCTTTTATCATGCTGTCAAGAATTTGAATTACACTGCGGCGGCCAAAGAGCTTTTCATCACCCAACCGGCCGTGACGGCCCAGATGAAGGCTTTTGAAGAGTATTGTAACCTGAAATTGTTTAAGAAAAAGGGGCGCAATTTATTTTTAACCGATGAGGGCCACGCGCTATTCGGCTATGCTGAAAAGATTTTTAAGTATGAAAAAGAGATTGAAAATGCCATTGAAGACATGCGCAAGCTCAAACGGGGTGTTCTAAGTCTGGGGACAACCAAAGCCTATGCCCGTTATTTTATGCCGCTGATGCTGAGCACCTTTCACGAAAATTATCCCAAAATCAAAATTCAATTAAATGAAGGCAGTTCGCTGGACATGACTTACACCCTGCTTGATTTTAAAATCGAAGTAGCTGTGGTCGCCAAAACAGCCGAGCTCCCAGAAGTTGATTTTTTGCCTTTCAGCAAGGAAGAAATGGTTGTCATTGTGGCCCGCGGGCACCAACTTGCAAAAAAAAAAGCCGTTTCTTTCAAAGAATTAGCTCAAGAGCCTTTTATAATGAAAGAAAGCGGTTCGGGTACGAGAAAACTGGTAGAACAGGCCTTTGAGAAGGTGGATTGTGTGCCGAATATTTTGATGGAGACGAGCAACACCGAATTTATCAAACAACTGGTGCAGCGTGGAGACGGCATCTCGATTGTGGTAAAGGAGGCCGTAGCCCTAGAGTTGAGAGAAAAAAAACTGGTTCAAGTACCCTTGAAAAGTTCCAAAATATATTTAGATGTCAGTATTGCGTATTTGAAAAATCAACCCCTTTCACCGCCTGCCATGGCCTTTGTGGATACCTTGAAAAAATTAAGATCAGAAGAAATTGATCCCATGGGAATCGGTGCCATGATGGCTAAAATACTTGCACAACGAAGAAAAGCTTCTGAATGAAAGACTGTTGACTGCGGAACTGATCGATGGTATCCACCGTGACATGTGATTTACATTTTACCATATCCGGCTTCAAAAAAGAAAAAGATTTCCTATCGCAAAAAGACAGCAGGGGAGTTAATTAGAACATGGAAACGATTCCAGTCATTGAGCTGAACCACACCGACCCTGTAAGGCGTGGACAGGCTTACGGAGAGGCGGCTCGGGGCAGAATTCAGACGATCTTGAGTCTGTACCGCCAGATTTTTCAGCGCACCACCGGGGAAACCTGGGAGCAAACAGTCGCCCGTGGCAATTCTTTTCACGCCAGGGCGCATGCCTTTGCTCCGGATCTTATGCAAGAGCTCAACGGGATCGCAGAAGGCGCCAACCGGGTTTTTGAGGAAATCTTTTTACTCAACGCCCGCTCAGAGATCCTTTTCAATCCTGAAGTACTTGCGAATGAATGTACGTCACTTGTGGCCCTGCCCGAAGGCACCGCAAATGGGGACACACTGCTTGCCCAGAACTGGGACTGGTACCAGGAAGTGCTCAATTGCCAGGTAATACTTAAAATTCGGGGACGGGAGGGAGTTCCCTCCCTGGTAACCTTTACCGAGGCCGGACAGCTGGCCAAGATCGGGATGAACGGCGCCGGGATTGGACTTGTGGTAAACAATCTGATATCCGATCAGCCCCGTGCCGGCGTGCCTTGGATTTTTCTCACCCGCCGGGTTTTGGAGTCCGCCCATTTTGCGCAGGCCATGGGCTATGTCTTGACGGCGGCGCGGGCGCATTCCATCAATTTTCTCATCGCTCACGCTGGTGGTGAGGGGGTCGATCTCGAGACATCACCTGTAGAAGAGCACATTTTGTGGCCTGAAAACGGATTTTTGGCCCACACGAACCACTATCTCCAACTTGGCATGAATTTTCGTGATCTTGAACCGTTCCGCGATCCGTGTCCCTCCACTTATCTTCGCTACCGGAGAGCCTGGAATGGGCTGGCCGCCTTAAAGGGTAATATTGATGAAAATGGGATCAAAGGTATTCTTTCTGATCACATGGATCGTCCTTTTTCGGTTTGTATGCATGCAAATCCGGTAGTGGAACCGCTGGAACGGGTTGGCACCTGCATGTCGATTATCATGAATCTGACCGACAGGCAGATACATTACGCATTAGGAAATCCCTGCCGGGGTAATTTCCAGACTCTAAAACTGAAATCTTTTTTCTCATAACTGTCGCAGGTGGCGAATTCGTCTGATCTTCTTACTTACATTCGGTGATATTGAAACCGGATTTAATATATTATTGTTACTGAATAATGAGGATGATTAATGAAAGGAGAAGGTATGAACACGAAAATGTTAAAGCAGGTTGTCATCGTTTTTTGTCTTGTGGCGTCTTTGATATTCGGTTTGACCGGCCCCGGTGCTGTCGCCGAAACGGTGATCCGGGTCAACCTCGACTCGAGCCTTAAACAGCTGGACCCCATCTGGACAACGGCTTACATCGTTCGCAGTCACGCTTTCCTGGTTTACGACACCCTGTTCGGTCTGGATAAAGACTTCAAGGTACAACCCCAGATGGTCGAGAACTATTCGATAAGTGACGACGGCCTTTTGTACACCTTCACCCTGCGGGACGGGTTGAAATGGCACGACGGTACGGCAGTTACTTCCAAAGATTGTGTCGCCTCGATAAAACGCTGGGGCATCAAAGATGGTTTGGGAAAGCAGCTGATGGCGGCGGCCGAAAAGCTGGAGATTGTCGATAATAAAACATTCAAACTCAAATTGAAATATCCGTTCGGTATGACGCTGCAGGCCCTGGCCAAAATCACTTCAAACGTTCCGTTTATGATGAAAGAAGAACAGGCCCTTACATCACCGGATGAACAGGTGAAGGACGTCATCGGTTCCGGTCCTTTTAAATTTGTAAAAGAAGAATTTAAACCGGGATTAAAGGCGGTTTACGTAAAAAATGAAGATTATGTTCCTCGCAAAGAGCCGGCCAGCAACACGGCCGGGGGTAAGGTAGCAAAAGTAGACCGAGTGGAGATTGTGTGGATTCCCGATGCCAACACCGTTACAAATGCCTTAATTGCCGGAGAAATTGATTTTATCCAGATACCAAATCCGGACCATCTGCCGCGATTGCGAGCGGCGGAGGCTGTCAAGGTTGAAACTTTCGATCCGCTGGGACTCCAGTGCGTTTTGCGCCTGAATCACACCCAGCCGCCGTTTGACAATCCCAAGGCGCGCCAGGCTGTTCTCTGGGCGACCAGCGTTGAAATGGCCGTGCGTGCAGCTGCCGGTAACGACCCCGATTTATTCAATGTCTGTCCTTCGATGTATCCGTGCGGTTCGTTTTTCGCGTCTGATGTCGGATCCAAACCTTTAATGCAGCAGGATTTCGCTAAAGCCAAACAACTGCTCAAAGAAGCCGGGTACAAAGGTGAAAAAATCGTAATACTCCAGGCCACCGATGATACCATTATCAACCTTCAGACCCTGGTTACGGGACAGAACTTGCGCAAGGCCGGGTTCAACGTAGAACTGCAGGCTATGGACTGGTCCACCCTGGTTGCTCGCCGCGCAATAAAAAAACCTGTTTCCGAGGGGGGCTGGAACGCCTTTCAGACCTGGTTCAATGGGCCGGATTTTTTAAATCCGGCCGAACACATGGCTATCAGCGCCGATTGTGATAAGGCATGGTTCGGATGGCCCTGTGACGAACAGATCGAAAAAATGCGAACCGCCTTCGGCAAGGAACCTGATCCCGAAAAACAGAAGGAGATTGCCGTAGCAATCCAAAAAAGGGCTTTTGAAGTCGTTACTTATGTTCCCCTGGGGACCGTCTACCAGCCTGTTGCCTACCGCTCGGAACTGGATGGTTTAGTAAAAAGCCCGGTGCCGATCTTCTGGAACGTTTCCAAGAAGAAATAGGTGCTGCAGACTGGTTGTTAACCCCTATGTTGCAACGTTACTACCTGAATTTGAATCACAATTCAGGTAATACCATTTATAATGTGGAAACAAATAAATGTGGGTTTATATTCTCAGGCGTTTGTTGGCTGCCATTCCCGTTGCGGGGGTGGTAGCCGTTTTTGTTTTTCTTTTGCTGCATCTGGCTCCGGGGGACCCGGCGGCGGTGATCGCGGGCAGCACTGCCATGCCGGAGGATGTCGAGCGCATCCGCGCCAAGCTAGGACTCGATGAGCCCATTTATAACCAGTTCGGCAAATGGATATCCAATGTACTTCAAGGTGACCTGGGCGATTCGATTTTCTCTGAAATGCCGGTGACCAAACTCATTGCCCAGCGTATTGAACCGACCCTGTCACTGGCTGTCACCAGTATTTTTATTGCCATTTTTATAGCGGTCCCCCTGGGCGTGCTGGCGGCCTGGAAAGCGGGTACCTGGATAGATTATTCAGTGATGATTTTCGCCGTCTTTGGTTTTTCCATTCCCGTTTTTGTGATCGGATATCTGCTGATGTATGGATTTTCCATTCAAATTCAAATATTTCCCGTACAGGGTTTTGTCAGCATTACCGAAGGCATTATACCTTTTTTGCGCCGGATCACTTTGCCAAGCATTGCCCTGGGGCTTATCTACGCCGCCCTGATTGCCCGCATTACCCGGGCCAGCATGCTGGAAGTGCTGTCGCAGGACTACGTCCGTACGGTCCACGCCAAAGGACTGAGCTCGCGAGTGGTACTGCTGCGGCATGCCCTGAAAAATGCTTCGGTTCCTATTGTGACCATAATCGGTGTTGGAATTTCATTGCTGATCGGCGGGGTTGTGGTGACTGAAAGCGTATTCAACATTCCGGGCCTGGGACGGCTGGTGGTCGACTCCGTTCTTCAGCGGGATTATCCCGTGATCCAGGGAATTATTCTGATGTTTTCAGGCGTATACCTGCTCATTAACCTGATTGTAGACATCTCCTATAGCTTTTTAGATCCGCGAATCCATTATTGAACCACAATTGGAGCCAAGATGGCTGCAGAATCCACCGAAATTACGATCGATGAAATTAATACAGAAGACCCGAAAAGATGGTTGCCCCGCAGCGTTGAGTTTTCACGGCGAAATCCGACGGTGGTCTTCGGCGGCGCCGTGCTGGTATTGATAACGATTCTAACGCTGATTGCACCTTTTGTCACTTCGGACCCCTTATTGATCGATCCAATACTGCGTTTGAAACGCCCATCGGCCGAATACTGGTTCGGCACCGACCATTTAGGCCGGGATATTTTCAGCCGGACCTTGCATGGCGGGCGAATATCTCTGATCGTCGGTTTGGGTGTATCTGTGTTCGCAACCTTGGTCGGTCTCATGATAGGATTGATCTCCGGCTACAGTCGCTCGGTAGATGCCGTCATGATGCGCATCATGGACGGCTTGATGGCCATTCCTGAAATCCTGCTGGCCATCACCCTTGTCGCCATTACCGGGGCCAGTATTCAAAACGTCATCATGGCTATCACCATCCCTGAAATACCTCGAGTTGCACGTCTGGTCAGGAGCATCGTACTGATGATCAGAGAAGAACCTTACGTCGAAGCTGCAATCTCTGTAGGGACGGGAGTCCGAAAAATGCTTTTCCGCCACATCCTGCCCAATACCGTGGCACCACTCCTCGTTCAGGCAACTTACGTATTCGCCGCGGCCGTGATTACTGAGGCTTTGCTGGGCTTTATCGGTGCGGGCACACCACCGGAAATTCCCAGCTGGGGGAATATAATGGCGGAAGGACGCGCATACTTTCAACTGGCGCCTAATATTATTTTCTTCCCCGGCATTTTTCTGACATTAAGCGTTTTGGCAGTCAACATCCTCGGCGACGGTCTAAGAGATATGTTGGATCCTCGTCTGGCAAGGCAAATGTAGAACCCAAACAGACGTAAAATGATAATCAACGAAGCAAACTTAGATCCGGTTACAACCACCCGGTCGTCATCCGCCGGACGTGTTCTGGAGGTAGACGACCTGACGGTTCGCTTTTACACGCGAGACGGCATTGTACGGGCGGTAAACGGAGTTTCTTTGCACATCAGCCGCGGTGAAACCCTTGGCATCGTCGGCGAATCCGGTTGCGGCAAAAGCGTAACTTCTTTGGCGGTTATGGGTCTTATCCCCCAACCGCCGGGTCGAATCGAAAAGGGTCGCGTAATTCTGGAAGGGCGCAATCTTTTGAAATTATCCGAAAAGTAAATGCGCAAGGTCCGTGGTAACGATATTGCCATGATCTTCCAGGAGCCGATGACATCACTCAATCCGGTGCTTACCATCGGGTTCCAGATCAGCGAGTCATTGATGCTGCATCAGGGATTTTCCAAAAAAGAAGCCTTTATGAAGGCTGAAGAATTTTTAAACATCGTCCGTATTCCTGAAGCCGCCAGACGGCTTAGTGAATACCCGCACCAGATGTCCGGCGGGATGCGCCAGCGTGCCATGATTGCCATGGCCCTGTCGTGCAATCCCAAAATCCTGATCGCGGACGAGCCGACAACGGCCCTGGATGTGACTATTCAGGCCCAGATTCTGAACCTCATGGTGGATATCAAACAAAGACTCCGGATGGCGATCGTCCTGATTACCCACGATCTGGGTGTCATCGCCGAAATGGCCGATCGGGTTTTGGTAATGTATGCGGGATCGAAGGTGGAAGAAACCACCGTTCACCGGTTGTTCGACCATCCCCTGCATCCCTATACCCGTGGCCTCATGGCTTCCATCCCCAACATCGATGAGTCATCCGAACCTGAAAGCGTGCGTCGGCTGGAGGAAATTCCGGGGATCGTGCCGTCTTTGCGGCGAGAGATTGTCGGTTGCGCCTTCGCCCCGCGCTGCAAGTTTGCAAATGACCGCTGCCGACATGACGCACCGCTGCTTGAAGAACATGCAACGGGCCATTGGGCGGCGTGCTGGGAAACCGAGCAAGTGAGTTCAACTATCGATGACTGAAATCAGATCACATACCCCTGACAACTCCCGGCAACTGATCCTCGAGGTCAAAGACCTCAAGAAGTATTTTCCTGTCAAAGGCGGACTTCTATCGCGTACCATCGGTTTTGTTCTAGCCGTAGACGGTATCTCATTTACCATCGAACGCGGAGAGACTCTGGGCCTGGTCGGTGAAAGCGGGTGCGGCAAAACGACGGTCGGCAAGACGGTGATGAAGCTTATCGATTCCACCGCCGGTGAAATTTATCTGAAGTCAAGGAATATTACTCATATCAGCAGCACCGAACTTCAGCCCGTACGCCGAGAAATGCAAATGATTTTCCAGGACCCTTATTCATCGCTGAACCCCCGCATGTCTGCCGGTGAGATCGTTGCAGAACCTTTGGAAAATTACAGCATCGCCAAAGGTAAGCAAAAAAAAGAACTGGCTGCCGCCCTGCTGGAGCGGGTTGGCTTTCGCGCGAGCCAAATGGCCAAACACCCGCACGAATTTTCCGGTGGTCAGAGACAGCGAATCGGCATTGCCCGGGCCTTGGCGTTGAATCCGAGTCTTGTTGTTGCCGATGAGCCGGTTTCTGCGCTTGATGTTTCAGTTCAGGCCCAGGTGATTAATCTCTTGATGGATTTGCAGGAGGAGTTTAACCTGACTTTCCTGTTTATTTCCCACGACCTGGCAGTCGTCAAACATATCAGTCATCGGATCGCTGTCATGTATCTCGGCAAAATTGTGGAGCTTACCGAAAAAAAAAAGCTCTTTGCAACACCGTTTCATCCCTATACCGAAGCCCTATTGGGTGCCGTGCCGATTCCCAACCCAAATAAAGAGCGAAAAAGGATCATACTGGAAGGGGATGTTCCGAGTCCGATCAACCCGCCGACGGGTTGCCGCTTTCATACACGCTGTCCTTATGTTGAAGATCGCTGCCGACAGGAGGAACCGCTTTTCAGGGAAGTCCGGCCGGGACATTTCGTGGCGTGCCATCTGCGTTAAATGTTCGATCTGTTGTAACCGTATGAAATAGCGGGATTGATCCGGTAAGACAGATCCATAATCTTAACCGCAATGCCTTCTGGTCTAAGGCAATCAACCAGATACAGGGCCTCCTGGCCTTTGGTGTCCATGGTGGCAACCAATAAGGCGACAGCAAGATGATTCAAAATGTTTGGTCTTTTATCGTCTATCTTCGATCATCTCACGGATTGAAAGTCCCTCAAGTTTATGTTTGTAACGGAATTTACACAGTTCGGCAATAACTGATTTGACATTTTACTATTAAAGCCGGTTACTTTTTTTGTACCATTTCATGCATTAAGTTGGCGGCCAACGCGGCAAAATCGGAATCGTTGATGTGAAAATCCACTTCTTGAATTTCGATTTGAGGATTGAGAGCCTCTTTAAACGTCCGGATAAATATTGAGTTCATTTCAGGATCGTATAAAGGCCCTCCTTCCCGGTCGGGTTCGGACCAGCCTCTGGTTGGGATCATAATTTTTATATTGGCTGCGTCCCGGTTTAGTTTTTCCGCCAGTTGGTTGGCAATACAGGTGGTTTCCTCAAAATTAAGCCGGATTGCGGAACGAAAGTCGTAAAAAAAGATTTTGCGATCTTGATATTGCTCCGGAACGTTCTGACGGGTGAATTCTAAAACCGCGCAATCCAGTCCTCCCGGTACGATTAGCCGTGGGATCGGTCTGCCGGGAACCGGTTCGTACCGTTGCGGTCCGATTGCACCGCAGTAACCGTCCAGCAGATGATCCGCCAGTTCGTGGGTTGCCAGATCCAGAATACCGTCAAAATACCCTTCCGCAGCTAGCTCTTCCATAGCCATGCCGCCGGTGCCGTTGGCGTGAAAGGCAACAACCTCATACCCCAGTGCTTCCAGGGCGCTGCGGATAGCCTCAGCCCCGGCGGTGATAAAGCCGAAAAAGGGCAGGGCGATACGGTTTTTTGTTTCTGCGGGCCGCCATTGGCTTTGAACCATGCCGCATATGGCAGCCGCGGCTTTATCTATGATATTGCCTGAAATACTGTTGACACCCAGCAGGTCTACGACACTGTGGATCATGGTAATGTCTTTGGTGGAGACGATATCGGCCATGTTGCGTGAGGCCACGGTGGAGATCATCACTTTGGGAACACCCAGGGGGAGTTCACGCATGATGGTTGTGCAGATATGGGTGCCTGTACCGCCACCGGCTGAGATGATGCCGCTAATCTTGTTGTCCTTATATAAAGCATTAATTTGGACCTTGGCCTCCTGCAGCATGGCATTGATAATATTATCTCTGCCTTCTGGAATATGCGGCGTATTTTCCGTGACATTTTGAAACAGATCAATATCCACCGGTACCGGTGATGGGGTCCGGGTTCCGACATTAATCGTCAGCGCCCGTAATCCTCTCTGCTCTATTTGTTCTTTTAAGAAGATGTGTTCTTCGGCCTTCGAATCGAAGGTTCCTAAAACGGCAATGGCGGCGATAGCGATGTCCGTTTTCATGATGTGTCCTCAAAGCACGTTGCTGGTGACTGGGTACTGGTCCATCGTCATTTGTAAGGATCGTTATATCCGAAAAGCGAACCGCAGAATATCGAATGTCGAAGGGTGGAATCGCTTAGCTCAATCTTTTTTATAAATGGATAGAATACATTCATTCGACGTTCGATGTTGGACGTTCATCAGTTTATTTTTCGATTAGACCGGTCGTTTTTTTGTCCGGCGGCTGGGCTGACCTCTGTTCTCCGACCTCTGACTTCTATCTTCTGTCCTCTGTATATATCGGTCTTAATCCGAAAAATCCATCCTTGTGCCAGATCAATGGTGCCTTACCCGTATCCTCCTGCGCTACAACCCGGCCGATGAAAATCTGGTAGCCCTTGATTTTCCGACTGTTTTCCACCGTACAGTCCATCCAGGCCGCGGCTCCTGCGGGAATGAGGGCATTGCCGGATTTGCCGGGTGTGGATTCGATGGAAAACTTATTAAATTTATCAACCGCATCACCTTTTGCACTCCCCACCTGCATGGCCAGCTGCTTCTGGCCCTCGCCGGCAATCACCAAAGTGAATTTGCCGGATTGCTCGATTAATTTTTCCGTAAGATGGTCTTTGGCAACACTGATGGCCAGCAGGGGCTCTTTTTCCGAAACAAACATCGCCGTGGCCGTCATGATATCACGAGACTCTTCGTGAACCGTGCTCACAAAAACCACTGAACACGGCAGCCAGTAAAAGACATTATTTTCTCTGTCCATGATCTTTTTCCTTAAAAAGTCAGAACTACTGACGTCCGGCAAAATCGGATGCAACAAGGGCCAATATTACTGAAATTGTTTTATACCCTCTTGAAAACATTAGAATCACCTTAATATATTCTAAACAGGATTGTAAACCGTAAAGTGATTGACATTTCATGCGGTCATTGTTTTACTGTAACCGTTCAAAGTCTAGAGGTTCAGGGTTTACGTTAAATCCGAACCGTCAATTCTTGCCACACAAACCGTGTGTTTTGCACCCGCATACAAGTTCAACATCAACATATAAAACGATGAATAAATTATTTAAAATAGAAAGAATACCCGGGGTGTTGGCGTCATCCTATGAGAAGGCCACCCGATTGGCTATCGAGAGTTATTATTGCCAGATTGCTGAGGAAGTCGCAACCGTTTTCAAAGAAGGCACAATGCTTGATCTTGGCACCGGGCCGGGAAATTTGCCGGTTGAAATCTTAAAACGGGCACCGGGGATCAAAATTATCGGTGTCGATTTAAGCCGACAATTAATACGCATGGCCAGAACCCGGGCTCTAAATGCAGGCTTATCCAAGCAGGTAAGCTTCGAAGTTGGAAATGCCGCCAACCTGCGCTTTGATGATGGTTTTTTCGATGGGGTGATCAGCACCGGGATGCTGCATTCATTGAATCATCCGGTAGCCGTTCTGATAGAAATATATCGGGTGTTGAAAAAAGGCGGTGAGGCCTGGATCTACGACCCTGCCAATATTACGGCAGACATCGATAAAGAAAAATGGAAAGCATCCCTCAATTTTCGCGAACGGTCATTTTTATGGTTTTTTAAACTGCTCGGCCTGCATAAACCGATTGCGGCATATACGCGGCAGCAGGTGATTCCCATGATCGAAGCAACCGATTTTGAGTCTTTTGAGATTGATGAGAGAAAAAATGAAATACGGATTAAACTGCGGAAATAAAGTGTAAGCGTTCAGAGGTTTGGGGCTTCACCCTTCGGGCCTCGACCCCACAAGCAGGGTTCACCGTTCAGGGTTGTGCGATATTCATAGATCTCCAACCCCTGAACTTCTGAACCTTTAACTACTGTGCCAGATAGCCGCCGTCGACGACAATGACCGTGCCGGTCGTGTAGCTTGAAGCGTTGGAGGACAAATACAAAACAGCTCCGACAACCTCGCAGGCCTTTCCAAACCGCCGCAGCGGAATCTGTTTCACGATGGCTTCGTGAATTTTCTCTGAATCTCGCAGCCCTCTGGTTAAATCGGTTGCCAGATAGTGGGGGGCAATCGAGTTGACACGAATATTGTAGCGGGCCCATTCAAGGGCCAGGCTTTTTGTCAGCAAAATGATTCCGGATTTTGACACACAGTACGCTGGTGCGCGTGAAACGCCGGTAATTCCTGCGGTTGAGGCAATGTTGACAATACTACCGCTGCCGAAACTAATCATCGATTTTCCGATATGTTTACAGCAAAGGAAGGTCCCTCTCAGGTTTATCTCAACGATGTGATCCCATTCATCCACCGGGAGTTCTTCGGTGGCGGTATAGTTTAATTGAGAAACACCGGCATTATTGACCAGAATATCCACTTGCTGGCATTCAGCCCTGGCCATCTTCGCCAAATTTTTGACCTGACTTTCATCGGAGATATCGGCTTGAACAGCAAAACAGCGAGTGCCGCTTTGTTCAACCAGTTCTGCTGTTTCCTGCGGATACACGGCGTCGGCCAGAACCAGTGAAGCACCGTATTGGGCAAGCCCCAGGGAAATTTCCCTGCCCAGGCCCCGGGCAGCCCCGGTTACCAGGGCGGTTTTTCCACCCAACGTGAACAAATCTTTATAATCCATTTGTTACCTCCGATTTGGCTTCGGGTATAATTTTTGGGCATGGCCATAACTTGGCCATTAGATCTATCACAGAACCCACAGAGTCCGCAGAGAAAAATCAAAAAACTCTGTGATCTTTGCGGGCTCTGCGAGATATCAAGAAAATGCTAACAATTAAGCAAATTTCTGATGGCCTAAATTAGAAACGACCCCGAATTTTTTATGCCTTGCGAATGAAACACTGAAGCGATTTCTGGTCCGGATATCCCATAATAGGTTCCCTGCAATTGATGTCGGTGAGCAGATTACCGTTGGCATCCCCACCCCAGCCATGGGGAACCAGCACGACTCCTTCGGCCACCCGTTCGTCCACGCGGGCCTTCATTTTTACTCGACCTCGATTGCTCTCCACCAGGATCGTATCGCCGTCTTCAATGCCATACATTTCAGCCGTTTCAGGACCCATCTCGGTAAGGCCCTCGGGGCAAATTGCTTTTAGTGCACTCACCCCGCGGTGCTGGCTGTGCGTGTAATACAAATTGCGGTTTCCGACAGATAGAATCAGCGGATATTTTTCGCGAAATGCTTTATTCCCGCGAACAGGGCCTCTTTCCGGTTCAAGGTAAGAGGGCAGGGGATCGAATCCGGCTTTTTTCAGGGTATCACTGTAAATTTCAATTTTTCCCGAAGGCGTGCGGAAAAGGCCCTCCGGAATGGTATATTTTTTTTCTGCGTAAAAATCCCCTTGCGGCTTTTCGTTCAGGAGGTAGTCAAAAGACAGCCCGCTGGGTTCGAGCATGAATGCAACGAATTGCTCTTCGGATTTCCAGGAAAATTTATCGTCCACCCCCATCCGTCTTGCCAACTCTGTCAGGAATCTCCATTCCGACCAGCTTTCGTTCAGCGGTTCGATGCATTTTTTCCTCAACATCAGATAAGGAATGCAGTGGCAGACATTGTATGTGTAGGCCACTCCCCATTTCTCCAGATGCGAGCAAGCCGGCAGGATATAGTGAGCTGCTTTTGCGGTTTCCGTCATGAAAAGATCGTGCACCACCAGGAGATCCAATTTGGCAAAAGCCTCCCTGAAGGCATTGCTGTCAGGCAGGGAAACAAGGGGATTGCCGCCTACCACCATAAAAGCTTTTAGCTTTTGCGGAATGCTTTCGGGCACCAGCGTTACTACACCGTAAGGTGATTTGCGGCCCCAGAGGTCGAAGAACAAAGGATATTGTTGCGAGCCGAGAGGATCACCGCCACCCAGACTGAACCCGGGATTGCCGAAACGGGGAGCCGGGCTCGTTACCCAACCGCCCGGGATATTGATGTTGCCTGTAATGGCCTGCAACACCGAGAAGGCCCGGCTGTTTTGAGTCCCGTTGGCGGTCTGGTCCTGGGTGCAGGTACCCTGGAATATGCCCGCCCCTTTAGTTCCTGCAAACAGTCTGGCCAGTTTCCGAATATTGTCGGCGGGAATCCAGGTGATCTCCTGGGCCCACTCCGGGGTGTGTTTTCGGACATGAGGCACCAGTTTGTCAAAGCCGATGGTATGCTTTTCAACGAAGTCGTGGTCGTAAAGATTTTCTTCAATGATAACATTCATTATGGCCAGCGCCAGAGCTCCGTCGGTACCGGGCCGAATACGCAGATACATGTCGGCTCGATCGGCCAGTGGGATGCGTTTGGGGTCGATGACAACCAGCTTGGCGCTCTTTTTCAAATTCCTGGCGAGGAAGAATTTGAGCGGGAAGTCAGACTGGTCGGGGTTGTGTCCCCAGAGTATGTAAAGATTGGAATCGGGTTCTTCCGTGGGGTAGCGGCCGAAGGTCATCTGTCGGGTACGTATTCTCATGCGGTAGCAGATGCTTTCCACTGAAAAGAAATTGGGGGATCCGAAACCCGACCTGAGCAGGTGGACCAGTGTCGACATCTCCAGATTCTCGACGCCGATGGAACCGCAGAAGAGTCCCCATACCTGAGGCCCATACGCTTCTTTCAGACGGTTGAGTTTTTCAGCAATTTCATCCAGGGCCTGGTCCCAGGAAATCTCTTCAAAATGACCGTTTATGCGCTTTAATGGTTTTTTCAGGCGATCGGGGCTGTAAATGACTTTCAGCGCGTTGGCACCCTTGGGGCAAAGTCTTCCCTTGTTAATCGGATGAGATTCCAGGCCCCTTATCTTTGTCGCTTTTCCATCCTCAACCGTCACCCTTGCGCCGCAGCTATGATAACAAAGTGTGCAATCCGTAAGAATTTCTTTTTTTCCACCCATCCGTATTCTCCTTTGCCGTCATTGCTATTGAAATCAGTACCAATAATAAAATCCAACCGCACTCTATTATATTCCTGTGGCTGTTTCAAGGGTTTCCCGAATTAAATGCTAACCCGGACGAGCATGAATTGAATATTGGCGATTTAATATCGAATTTCGAAGGATGGAAATGTTTTGCTAAGTCTTTTTGTAAACAGACAGAACATATTCATTCAACGTTTGATGTTCTACGTTCGTTAGCTTTTTACAATATGTTGTCAGGTAAAGCCTGCTAAGGGCCTAATGTGCTATTTTGCTGAACAGCAATCTCGTTGAATTGTAATTTTTTGTGTGGTATGAATCGCGATCCATACGAACGTCGCCGGTTTGATCGTGAATGGAAACTACGCGCAAACAGCGGGCCGGGGCGGCGGCAGAGACTTTACGCATAAAATTAACATCATAATGAGGTACTAATTGAGCAAAAACCGGGTGTTAACCGGATTTGTTTTTCCGGTCGTCGTCGAAGGAATTTGCGGGGCCATTTAGTGTTTTTGTGACTAAATAATAACGCTACGGACAATATGCCACCAACAACGGACAGGCCAGGGAGGTACGATTGCATTTTGAAAATCGCAAACTGACAGTGGATGCGGTGATGTTCGATCTGGACGGAACCCTGATTGACTCGGTGCCGATCTACAACAAAATCATCGATATTGTATTTGCAGAACTCGGGCTGCCGGTGGTTCCCAGGGAAACCTTGCTGGCTGCCATGGATGACGGAGATTTCGACTGGGCCCATGTGCTTCCTGCAAACTTGAAATGCCGTAAAGTAGAATTGACCGAAAAAGCCAACGGGATCATCGATGAAATTGCTCCGGCAATGTTTCACAACCAGGTTAAATTAATCCCCGGTACGGATGTCATTTTCAGAGAGATTGCATTGATGGGGTTAAAGATCGGCCTTGTCACTTCCACCCCGGCCCGACGAATGGCTGACAAAATGATACCGCTGCGCAGCGCAGACCTGGAGAAGCAACTCGAGGTCATTGTCACCGCTGATGATGTCCGCCATAAGAAACCAGCCGCAGAACCACTGATCCAATGCAGTCAAAAACTCGGCGTTCGCGCTGAAAAATGTGTGTATGTCGGTGATACCCGGGTGGATATCCGCGCCGGTAAAGCTGCAGGTATGGGAACGGTGGCTGTGTTAACCGGTTTTGACGATTACGATACCTTGAAAAATGAAACACCCGACGCCATCATCCGGAGCATTGCCCAATTGAGTGAAACCCTCCTAATTCGTCCCGGCCCTAGTTGATTGGATGGAATTTCATTAAAAAAATTAAAGAATCAATTGATAAATTCTTCGATTCTGAGGTTGAATACGATAGAAAGCTCATGGAATTGCTGATCCAGTCACTATCGCTGAGTAGTAGCTGCAACAACCTCAGCAAGCATGGCGTCGTATGCGGCGACTACGGTGTCCAGCGCATGAACGCTGACTCGAGCGCGTGCTTGCCGGCCAATGGATTTGCGGAGCTGGGAGTCCTTTGCTGCCGCAAGCGTCTTCTCGGTCAAGTCCTCAATGTCGCCCCGCCTAAAAAGGAGCCCCGTTTTACCGTGAACGACGACCTCCCGGGCCGAGGCGATGTCGCTTGCCAGGAGCGTGCGGCCGCAGGCCTGGGTTTCGAGATAGATCCGTGCCTGCCCTTCCGACTCAGACGGCATGACCACCACATCGGCAAGGTTGAGGTAATCGGCGACGCATTCATGCTCCACCCACCCTGCGAAGGCGAACCGTTTATGGATCAGGCGCTCCCTGCAGGCTGCCTCCAAGCGCTGTCGAAGCTCCCCGTCTCCCACGATTACGTAGTAAAGCCGCGGGTTCTGCTTGAGAGCCTGCTCCGCGGACAAAACAAGATCGAAAGAGCGCTTGATTTTCTTCAGGTTGGATACATGCATAATAAGAACGTCGTCGTCCTTTGCGCCGAGTTTCCGGAACAGCGTCATGTTCCGCGCAGAGGGCTGGAAGGCGGCAAGGTCGACGGCATTGGGAATGACTCGTATCGGGGGAAGCTTAAACGGTGCGAGCTCTTTCTGGAGATGCCGGGCTGGCGCAACCAGAAGGTTCGCCAGTCGGAACTCGCCAAGAAGGGTCTCCGTGAACGCCTTGTCGAAAGCACCGCTAAGGATGCCGTAGCTCCTCCCGCCGGCAAGCCTGAGAATGCACGGGATCGTGTGGCGCCGGGCGAACGCGGGTACCATGCGGGCAAAGGTCTCGCGGCCTGCGAAGATCACGTCCGGGCGTTCGCTCGCAAGAAGCTGCGGAAGGATCCGCAGGAGTTCGCTGCGTTCGTTGAGGCCGTAGTCGTCCGGCGTGGGATTATTGGGTGCAGTCTCGAAATAGGGGACAACGTAGCGCGTCACCTGCATGGCAGGGTTGCGCACGGCAAAGTTATCGCCGGTCCGGATTGTTTCCGCCGTCACGGGCGCCACGGCGCGGACGCGGTGCCCGGCTTTGGCGAGACCGCCCATTATGAGTCCACCCGAGACGGCCGAGCCTCCCTGGTGCGGTGGGAGTGTTCCCACATAGAGTATGCTGAGGTATTGGGTATCAGTCATGTGCGGTCAGTTGAGTGTGCGAAAGGGTAGCACCTTGCCCATTCCCGTGGCATAGGGCGAACGCCTGACGACTGTTACTGCGCCAGCCGCGGACCAGAGGTCTACCATGTGGCGATACGATTTTTCCATGGCGCGTAATTCCTGAATGAAAGCTGTCCGGACCGCCTCCGTATCCACCGGGCCCACTTCGGGACTGACTATGAGCCGATATTGCGCCAAGCCGTCCGACCCCTGTCCTTCGACGAACTGGTAGTGTCCCGGAAGGCCTCCGAAGCGCCGGGGAAGTACTTCCTCCACGATGGGGTAGAGGTCTGCTCCCCGCACCGTCATTCCTTCGCCCGTCAGTTTCTTGAAGCTCCGAATGTGGCTGAGGCGTTGAATGTATCCCAGCTCACCGAAGAGGCAGTCGCAGGGACGGCAGTCGAGACCGGCGCTGTCGCCGATCTCGGTGTTTACCATAATCTTGGGGCAGGCGGGGCGCAAGGCCGAGAAGAGGATCGCGTCTGAACGGTCCTCGTCGGCGAAGACACCATCTCGCTGTATAATAGCAAAGGCGTCCATGAATACGTGGACGTCATCGGCGCTCGAAGCTCACCGGCACTGTCCCCCAACACCGCCGCCTTCAGAGAAGCCGTAAACAGCTACTGCCTCTGCGCCGGATGCCACAACGGCTTCCCTTCGTGCCTCGGTTACGGGTTCAGCACCGAGAATGAAGGTGACACCCTCAAGCGTCGTCCTTGACTCCTCTGCAGCCTTGCAGATGCGAATTGCGGCACTAGGGGATGTGTTGATAACCGGACGTGCTCCGCTATCTCTGAGGCGAAGAAGGTGTTCAGCTACGGTCGAGGCCGCGCCGACCGGAACGTACGTCGATTTTTGGAACCGGCCGACATACCGGATGAGGTTGTGCAGGCACGACGCAAATAGCCGGCTGCGCATAGTGCCGAGGCGCAAGAGGGTAAACCACCTCTCGAAACGCTTGCCGAACTTGGCGCACATGAGGTAACGGCTTGCTATGCCGGTGTGAGCCGGTGTCCACAAAACCAAGGGAGCGTCGAGGGCGTCGTGTTCGGCGAACAGGACGGCCCAGTGGGGCGCCGACTGTGCTATATGCTCGAAGTCTATGTAGGTCCGTACTGGAGGCCCATGTGTGCCGCCCGAACTGCTCTCGTAGTACCGGGTGATCAGGGGGTTGTCGAAATCGGCACCACGAAAGGTAAAGATAGCGCTGCCGCGGCGGGCCGGATGCTTTCCTTTGAACTCTTCGAAGGTGACATAGATGCCGGCTGCAAGCAGTGTGCGTAACGTCTCTTCGAGCCCGTCTCGTGACACCAGATTTCGCACATCTTCAAACTCGCAACCCGCGTGCCGGAAGAGTTTCAGGTAGGGGCTTTGCGGATAGGAGAAGACGGCGCGTTCCAAGGTGCGGAGAAAGGCGGTATCTCGTCTTGCCATGCTCAGGCGGATCTCCGCCTTCGCCTCCTCGATGGTTAAGGGCGTTCGCAGAAACGGCCGCAGTCCCTTGGCGAGCAGAGCGAAGCCGAAACCCTTCGAAACGAGGGACATAAATTCTCCAAAGATAAGAGTTTGCTTTTCGAGTGAAGTCTATTGAAAAATGGGATTTATTGTTCTGACACTATGGCATAGCAATATGCAGGTTTACATGAACATATTCTTATTATAGGCATTATCGTGATTAAACGTCAACTTCTAATTTTGCCTTGATCATTGCAAATCGCACCGTTTCAAGGGTATGAAAACGATGCCCTGGCCGGGGTGCTGAAAAACAACATCGATTTCAATGCCGTCAAAGGCAAAACCAAGATCCCCGACCAGAAGTGGAAGGATCTGCTCGACCACTTCAACCAGCCCCAATTTGTCCTGGTTAATGACAGGTGTGGTTTTGAGGTATCAAACGCGCAAGACAAATCCGCAGTTGATGTCGTCAATTTTTTTGGCAGCCATTACGGCGGTCCGGATATGGATGCGATTGCCGGCTATACGACGACGAAGTTCCGGCTAAACCGGCCAAAATCGGTTTGGGTTGTAGATATCTGGCGCGCCTTAAAAAAGATGAAATACACGAGAGTGGGCAGTGTTGTTGTCGATTCAAAGGTTAATGGCAATAAAAAGGCCCTGATTCTTGTTGAAGCCAAAATCAAGATAAACAAAAAGGAAATAACCCAGAGGGAAATATATTATCTAAGGCGGGAAGCTGAAAAATGGTTGATTGATGATCTTGTGGTTGTTGATGGGGATATTGATTTAGAAGAATTCTCTGACTTACAGGCTGGAAAATAATGTTTTGATTTTCAACTAGTCGTTGCCGACAACTCTATCCCCGGCCTCATGGTGCGTATGAGATCATCCAGTTCACTGCCCGTGACAGTCTCTTTTTCTAGCAAAAGCTTTGCCACTTTATGTAGAATCTCTATGTTTTCATTTAGAATTGTTCTGGCACGATCACAGCTATCTCCGATAAGGCTTTCGATTTCTTCATCAATTTTTTGGGCTGTTTCCTCGGAATAGTCCAGGTGCTGTGCGATTTCGCGACCCAGAAAAATCTGTTCTTTCTCTTGATCGTATGAAAGCGGACCGAGCGCTTCGCTCATGCCCCAGGCACACACCATTTTATGGGCAAGCTCGGTAGCCTGACTGATATCGTCGGCGGCACTCGTGCTGATACGGCCGAAAACAATTTCTTCGGCTGCCCGTCCACCAAAAGCCACCGAAAGCTGGTTTTCAAGCTGAGCTTTGTGTTTGAACTCATTTTCTTCCGGCAAAAACCAGGTAGTACCAATAGAGCGGCCCCTGGGGATAATGGTTATCTTGTTAACCGCATCAGTACCGGGTAGAAACCGGGCAACCAGGGCGTGGCCGCCTTCGTGATAGGCCGCTGTCTTTTTGTCTTCCACGGAAATCACTTTCGACTTACGTTCCAGGCCCATGACGACTTTGTCTTTGGCCTCTTCGAAATCCTCCATCTCCAACTTTTCTTTATTTCTCTTGGCTGCAAGAAGCGCCGCTTCATTGACAAGGTTCTCCAGATCAGCGCCCGAAAAACCGGGTGTGCCTTTAGCCAGGGTATCGGCATCGACGTCGGCTGCAATTGGTGTCTTTTGCATATGCACCTTCAGGATCTCTTCACGGCCGCGGATATCCGGCAGCGAGACCACCACCTGGCGGTCAAAGCGCCCGGGGCGCAAAAGCGCCGGGTCCAGCACATCGGGCCGGTTGGTAGCAGATATCAGAATAACCCCTTCATTGGATTCGAATCCGTCCATTTCAACCAGCAGCTGATTTAGTGTCTGTTCCCTTTCATCATGCCCGCCGCCTAGACCGGCACCCCTGTGCCGACCGACCGCATCGATTTCATCGATAAAGATGATGCAAGGAGCATTCTTTTTGCCTTGTACAAAAAGATCCCTGACCCGCCATGCACCCACACCGACAAACATTTCCACAAAATCCGAACCACTGATGTGGAAAAACGGAACCTGCGCCTCACCGGAAATCGCCCGGGCCAGAAGCGTTTTGCCGGTGCCGGGCGGACCCAGCAACAACACCCCTTTGGGGATTCGACCTCCAAGGCGGGTATACTTTGCTGGGTTCTTTAGAAAGTCTATGATTTCTCCCAGATCTTCTTTTACTTCGTCGATGCCGGCCACATCGTCAAAAGTGACTTTAACTGATGTATCCGCGCGAAGACGCGCCTGGCTTTTCCCAAATGAAAGTGGGTTGCCGCCGCCGGCTTGCATTTTGCGCAAGAAAAATATCCATACGCCGATGAGCAAAATCATCGGAAACCATGACAAAAAGATCGACATGTACCAAGTTGTCTCTGCCGGTGGTTTTGCCTGAATGGATACCCCCTTTTGCTTGAGGATCGCAATCAGATCCCTGTCTTGGGGCGCAAATACTTTAAAACGGCGGCCGTTTGCAGCTGAAACAGAAAGCACCTGGTTTTGTATGACTACCCCTCTGACGGTTTCGGCATCAACCATGTCAAGAAATTCCGTGTAACTGATCTCCTTTTCGGGTTGTGGCCTTTGATGGAAAAAGTTGGAGAAAAAAATTAGTATCGATACGATAATAATTAATAATGCCATATGGATATAAGGACGTTTCAAGAGCTGCTACCTCGCAGAATGAGTTCAATCTTTTAGACAGGCTTGCTGAATGGCCTCCTTTAGCAGGCAGGTCAGTGCTTCATCATCGTATGTTATGCGCCGGACGATCTTCTTCATCCGCACCGAAAGACGCCGATAGCCCCAGCTGCAGCGACGTCGGGTCTCCTCCCAGCCTTCGCGCTGGTAGTACAGGGGCATATTGACCTCAAAAAAAGAAATACTGTCTGCATCCTTGAGCAGACCGGAACGGGGATCGCCGCCCACCTCATGCAGTGCTGCCAAGCGGCAAGCTTCATCGGCAACAGACTTGGCCACACCGCACTTGTCCAGGATCTCCCTCAGAATCGCTGCTCCGTTGCGGGCATGGGCAGCCTTGAAGGCATCATAATCGCTAAAATCGGTGCGGCGCACTTTACGGGTCTCAACGGCTCGGTCGATATCATGGCCGAGTGAGGCAATTTGTAACGCCGAATCGGCTTTGGGCTCAAGTCTGAACAGCCACTTGAGGGTGTTTTCGGCATGGAGCGGGTCTTCCGGCACCTCGGAGCCGGCAATAATTTTGCGGATTTTTTGTTTGGCGCACTCAATACTATCCATGATCCCGGCAGATGATCAGGCGGCGTATGGTGGCTATGTTCATCACGACGGCAATCACAGCCAGGGTTAAATACGCCTGGTTGAATACGGCGCCAAGAAATATTAGAAAGACACGGATATCGCGTCCCAGACGCAATCCTTTGCCATGACTGATCCGATCGCGCATGAGACTGTCGTGCTTGTCGGCCGTATAGCTCAACATAAAGGAGCCGATAATCGCCAGAAATCCGACCAACAGGATAAGACTATCCGTTTTATCGGCATACACATGCCACATGAGACCCAAAAGTAGCAGGGCGTCGGCATAACGATCCAGAACCGCATCAAACCAGCCGCCGTAAGGACTGCTTTGATACGTGAGCCGGGCCACTTCGCCGTCGCAGCCGTCTACGATCGAGGCGAATTGTGCCACAAAACCACCCAGCAAAAGCGCCAAATAACCATCGAGTGCAAACAGGCCGGCAGCCAGCACAGAGCATAGAAATGAGAACAGCGATATTTGATTGGGTGTAATTCGGTGGTTCACCAGCCTGCGGGAAATCATCACCGATATCGGCCGGTTGATGTAACGCGACACCGGGCCATCATTGGGTTTGGCCTTCAAATGGGTCAAAATGGCATTCTCGGCACGACTGAAAGCGGCCGAATCATCGATATCAATCCAGAAGCGGCCATTTATTTCAACCGCTTTGGCCTTTCCCGCGGTGGATAGAATCTGCACCGCAGCAGACAGGGCGGTGTCCCCATTTTGCGCTGCGCTGCGCTCCAACGCGCTGAAAATAGCAGGAGTACACTTAAAAATGCCGGTGTCAAAACCATTAAAGTCCGTCAAATCCTTACCGATGCTGAGTATCTTAGCCCCATTGGTTTTTACCCGGGTGACATCCTCCATATCGACAAGGGGGTTGCGGGTATTCCGATCGACACCGAGGGCAATTTCATCGTCGGATAAAGGCAGCGCCATCAACTCACGGGCGATGGCCGGATCAAAGAGATGATCGGACATCAGCAGCAAAAACGGCGCATTCAGGTATTCCCTGGCCTTTAGCACCGAAAGGCCGTTTTCTTTTTCCCAATTCCGGTTAAATATAGGAGTGATGCGACACCCCAATCGTCTGGTCAAACCGGCCAAAAAGACGCGAATCAGTTCCTCATGGTATCCGGTGACCACAACAAAATCGTCTGCGCCGGCCTCTATGGCGCTGCGGATAACCCGTTCGATGAGGGGTAATCCCAGAATAGGAACCAGGGGTTTGCTGTCACCCTGCTGCCGTAGCCGGCTTCCTTTGCCGGCGGCAATGATTAAACACTTCAGGCCCATTTACTGACTCCTCGTTGATAATTTCCAAGCGACTAGGGTAAGGTATTCTCCGCGGCTAAAATGGTCGAAAGCATAGGATCCAAAACGTTGACCACTGCATGGGTGATAGCCGAATACAATGCTTAACTCGCCTTTTTCATACTGTGAAGCCTTAAGTGGCTGTCCGCGTTGATAAAATCTTCGACCATTGAAAAGGCTTCATCGTCGGTGAATTGGCGCGCAGGATGCTTACAGAAATAGGCTGACGGCGCCTCTAGTACGCCGCCCTGACCCCGATCCAGGGCCAGTTTTGCACAGCGGATGGCGTCAATGGCAACACCGGCCGAGTTGGGGGAGTCCTCTACGGAAAGGCGCATTTCCAGGTTCATGGGCACATCGCCGAAAAGCTTACCTTCCATGCGAATGAAGCAGACCTTGTTGTCTTTCTGCCACGGCACGTAGTCACTGGGACCGATATGAATGTTTTCATCCTGCAGACGCCTGGCGGCCACGGCCTGTACCGCTTCGGTTTTGGATTCTTTCTTGGTTGCCAGACGCTTTTGCTCCAGCATGTTGAGAAAATCGGTATTACCGCCGGTATTCAGCTGATACGTTCGCTCTAGCTTGACGCCGCGCTTCTTGAAAAGATCGGTCAGGATGCGGTGGGTGATGGTAGCACCCATCTGGGACTTGATGTCATCACCGATGATGGGAAGGTTTTTATCTGCAAAGCGTTTGGCCCATGCCGGATTGCTGGCAATGAACACCGGAATGTTGTTGACAAAAGCAACTCCGGCTTCCAGCGCGCAATCGGCATAAAACCGGGTAGCGTCTTCTGAACCGACCGGCAGATAGTTGGTGAGGATTTGGGCGCCGGACTCCTTGAGAACCTGGATAATTTCCTCTGCGGACGGCTCTGGTTCATCAGACAATATGAACGCATGGTCTGCAGGATAATCCTTCATATGGCCCGCAACTCCGTCCAAAATATTGCCCATGCGAACGGTGACTCCAGCGGGGGGAAGGTCAGGACAGAAAATCGTCGTGCAGTTGGGCTTGGTAAAAATGGCTTCATGCACATCACGGCCGACTTTGCGATGGTCAACATCAAAAGCGGCTACAACTTCAATATCGCCGGGCTTATAACCCTTCATATCATAGTGCATCAGGCCGATAGCGTCTTGCCGATTTTTCCCCCGGTAATAGTGGATTCCCTGAACCAGTGAACTGACACAATTGCCAACTCCGACAATCGCGATCTTTATTTTACTCATGGATTGGTTTCCTCCTTTTGGTGGTTACGTATGGATGCATAAAAAGAAAATAACAGTCCGCTAAAACTTCTACCCAAGGCAGTTTTTCTGCGCCGGGATGAAGTTTGAATCCGGAAACTCAGGCTTTTGCTTGCAACTTAAATGCAGTGGAATTGAAATATCCGCAGGCAGAAATCCGATGTCTTGGCCGGGACTTAAGGCATAAATCAAACCTTGGGGAGGCTGGGCTCGTAGTTGAGACGTCCTGAAAAACGTATCAAACGAGTTGATGGCCACCTTACGGTATAAATAACCGCGTCCTCCGTCAATGCGTTTCAATGTGGAAATTTGATAGCCCCTCCCCCGTGAGATGGGAAGGCGCTAATGAAATGAATAACTTCTGGTTGTTTCAATCTTCTTTTTCATCTGTCCCCCTTTTCCAGACAGAAAAATTTGCTTCCGGCACAAAATTATATGGTTGTTTTGCCGGTTTATACTTAAGCCCACCCCCGGCAGGTGGAAAAATTTGTACAGCAACTGATACAGGTAAACGTTTAAAAGATGCAATGAGGGATGACAATCCTGGCGACGTCATGGCTCGACTGGGCAGTAGTTTGAACAATGGTTTTCTTTTCACCGTCTTGCTTAAAACATTGCATATATAGCAGAGCCAAGCGCAGGTGTCAAACAGGTTTGGGCAGGTGGTATTTAATATTGTTGTATGAGAGGATTATGTCAATACTTACGTGATTTTTTCCGTTTTTTACAACTATCAGCCAACAAGGTTCAAAAAATCTATTTTTTATGGCGCTGATTTCTTCTGTAACTCTTTGACCACATACAGTGAAACCACAATATCTGGTATAGTGAGCATAATAAAAAGAGCCCCGAAGATTACCAATGATATTGTTGACAAACTAATGGCTTACGGATGTTTTGCATGGGATAATTATAAGCGATTTTACATTAAAAACAGGAAAATAAAAAGTGGCCCAATAATTTTGAACCACTCTTATTTCTATCCTCTGTTAGATTCATTATAGCAAATCGCTTAACTTTGCACCACAGGCACCAGCTACGCCGGACTTAGAAGTGTCATCACCGGCCATAACCGACCACTGGCCTTTTTCAATATAATCACTCCTCTGCCAGCTACTTTCCTTCTTGAGCGCGGCCAAATTATTCTCAAAATCGGGATCAGCCTTAAAATTGTTGACGCAGATCTCTGCCGCTATCGGCAGCACGGCCTTATCAATCCCCTCTTGAGCCGTTCCGCCCGTAACCCATCCACCCCAAGCGAAGCCAATAATCATTGTTAAAATCGCACCACCAGTAGCACCCCACAATAACGGCTTTATCATTTCTTTAATTTTAGATTCCGGCACTAGGTATCCCCCTTCGGTTAAAAGTTAAGTTTATGGTAAAACAAGACATACACACACACGAGTGGTGTGGTTCATGTCAAGAGCTTTCCATATTATCAATTTCCAGCTTGATACAACCTAAGTGGCAGCTCTGGTTGCAGACGTCTTTAACACGGTTGACAATTTTACCGGTTAAAAACTCAATACCGTTTTGGTCCTTCTTCCAGAAAAAAACTGTCAGTGTTATCGAGTCTATAATTTTTTCCCCAAATACCCAGACCGATTTTCTGTTTCTGTATGTTTCTGTGACGGTGACAGAACTAAATTCTCCTGTCAAGAGATAATTATTCTTGGTCAGATCAGGATTAAATCCGTGGAAGATGAGACTGCCGATCAGCGCACCTTTGTGGCGATGCGTCTATGGCAGTCGCTTTTTTCTTAGACATGGCAGGTCCTCACTTGTGAGACCTGAAATGCCGCTTTTCGTTGATTAGGGAAACCTGCTGGTTGCATAAGCACATCCCAAACATAAAAGCCCCGAATCTATACAAGAAATGGGGCTTTATAATTCAACCATGGCAATCTCCACAATGTTTACCGTTGGTTTCAATGAGACAATCAATATTTCAATATCAGAGCTGAGATTTAGATGTCAAACCAATTGAGTTAGGCAGCGGGCGCTAAAATGCCTCCCCAGACGCTTGTCCACAACTTATTCCGGCGCGAAATTTAAGCGATCTCCAAAAACGAAGGGGTGTAAAGTGCCTGTGTAACAGCACCCTCTTGCGTATCACTTTATGGACCACGCAGGGGCTCAATTCCGTAGCTATTTAGGACAGAATACTATCAAAATTTGGGTTGGTGGTTGGAAATACGGTTGGAAACTGATTTTTTGGTGATAAAAAAGGGCTTACGGATTATCTTGTAAGCCCTTTATTTCATTGTGGTACGCCCGGCTGGGTTCGAACCAGCGGCTTTCAGCTCCGGAGGCTGACGCTCTATCCACTGAGCTACGGGCGCAAATCGTAACAGAAGTCAGAAAACAGAACCCATGATTTTTGGTATTTTATGCCGACTTCCCGTTCAGGGTGCCCGGCCTTATTTGTCCTGATGCTCATATTTTGCATATTCAGAATGCTGTGTGGAAAATTTAATCCAGATGCTCTGCCAAGTCAAGCTGAAATCGGGGCGGTGAACATTACGAAAAACAATTGCCGGCTTTGATGCCCCCTGCAGGGCCGCCTATCTTGAGTTACGGCATGTCCTAATCAGGCCTTTTTCAAAAGCCTCTTTCGCTTCACCCACCACATATAAGGAACCGGCGATACAGATTGCGCCATTGCGGGGGGTTGTTTCAACGGCGTCTTTTATTGCCTGTGCAACATCCGGAATGATGGCGACATCCGGTTTTAAATTTTTGGCTGCTTCGTAAAGCTTTCGGGGATCAAGGGCGCGATCGATTTTGGCCCGGGTTAAAATTACGCGGTTGACCGGATCCAGGAGACTTTTCAGCATCGCTTTGTAGGGTTTGTCGTCCAATATGCCGACCACCAGGGTGATGTCTCTGCCGGCAAGATTAGTTGACAGAAATTTGGCTAAATTACGGGCAGCTGCCAGATTGTGAGCACCGTCTAAAATAATGGAAGGATTATCGGAGACAATCTCAAGTCGCCCCGGCCAGTGATTTTTGCTCAGACCCTTTTGGATATTATTCAGTGTAATCGCGGCATTATTTTTGTCGATGAGTTCACAGGCAGCCAATACCAGGGCGGCATTATCCACCTGATAACTGCCCGGCAGTGCGGTTTGCAGATCGTGCCAGACATTTCTAATGCCGTAATAGGAAAAAGCTTGTTCTTGATTGCGCCGGACTTTAAAGTCAGCGCCTATTCGAAACAGGGGAGCTTTTTTCTCCGCGGCAATTCTTTTTACCGCGGCCAAGGCTCCTTTTTGCCGAATGCCGGTGACCAACGGGATGCGTTTTTTGACAATTCCCGCTTTTTCCACTGCAATTTGGGACAAGGTGCTGCCCAGATACTCTCGATGCTCAAGGGATATATTGGTAATGATGGACAGTGCCGGATTAATAATGTTGGTCGCGTCCAGTCGGCCGCCCATACCGGTTTCGATGACCGCCCAATCCACCTTTTGGGCAGCAAATTCAAAGAGAGCCATTGCGGTGGTAAATTCGAAAAAAGTCGGATTCCGTTTGCCGAAATGGGCATCTTTGACGGCACTGTAGGATGCGACCACCTTCTCGTTTGTGATCGGCCGGTTGTTTACCTGAATTCTTTCGTTGAAGCGGACAAGATGCGGTGACGTATAAAGCCCCGTTTTATATCCGCTGCGGTACAGGATCGAGGCCAGTGACGATGCCACCGATCCTTTCCCGTTTGTTCCGGCCACATGGATGCAGGCGAACGTATCCTGGGGATCGTTCAATCCGGCCAAAATTTTTCTGATAGTGGACAGACCGAGTTTGATGCCGAATCTTCGAAAACCATACAGGGTCTTCAAACAGTTTTCATAGGTATTTTCAGATACCATGATGGAATTAAAAAACCCGGTGAAAGTGAGAATTTTACCGGGTTTTCCTTATAAAAAGAATTGAACTTACCTTCTGTGCCTGGCTTTGGCAGCCGCTATCCTTTCTCTTCTCAAAGCTTCGCGCTGTTTGCGACGGCGAAACTCACTCGGTTTTTCATAGCTCTTTTTTAATTTGAGCCGCTTGAAAAGGCCGTCGTTCTGAATCTTTTTTTTCAAAATGCGCATTGCTTTTTCAATGTCATTGTCAATGACCCTGACTTCAATATCCTTCAAATACCTCGCCCCCTTCTTGCCATCAGATAATAGTGCTTTGCATGGTATTTCCGATGGTTAATAAATGAATTTCTAAAAAGTAGTACTTATTACCGAATAATGCAACGATTGGCAAGAAAAAATTTCATATGAAACATCATTTATTACAAAAATGTTTTTTTTCTGATTAAACCGGCTACTTCGGTCGCCGGTGATCGGGCTGTCATCTGAAACCTTCTGTTCCTTACAATATACTGTTAGAAAAAGCAGTCTAAGGGCCTAACACCTTACCGCGCTAATAATTCCCTTGACACCTATCCGGCATTCAGCCATACTCTGCCGTTAAAAAAAAATATCGGGACAAACGGGATTCGGAAAAGTAATTGATTTATAGATAACTGAAAGGAGGTTTACATATGCGTTTGATTTTATTGGGCGGACCCGGAGCCGGGAAGGGAACCCAGGCTAATTTTATCAAAGATAAATACCAAATTCCACAGATTTCCACTGGCGATATGCTCAGGGCTGCAATTAAAGCCGGAACCGAACTGGGTAAAGAAGCCAAGGGACACATGGATTCGGGAGGTTTGGTGCCTGATGAGGTAATCATCGGACTCGTCAAAGAACGCATTAAAGAAGCCGATTGTCAAAGGGGGTTCCTGTTCGACGGGTTTCCGCGCACTATCCCCCAGGCCGATGCCATGAAAGAGGCCGCGGTGTCGATTGATGCGGTGGTCGATATCAATGTGCCGGATTCAGAAATCATTAAACGCATGAGTGGACGACGTGTTCACCTATCCAGCGGGCGGACTTATCATATAACATTTAATCCTCCAAAAGAGGAGGGCAAAGATGATGTTACCGGCGAAGCGCTCATCCAGCGGGATGACGACCATGAAGAAACTGTTCGCAACCGGCTCGATGTCTATCATGCCCAAACCGAACCCCTGGTGGATTACTATAAAAGCTGGGAAAGTTCCGGTGAATCGAATGCACCCAAATATATCCGAATTGAAGGCGTCGGCAAGGTCGAAGAAATTCGTGATCAGATTTATTCAGCGCTGGACAAACTTGGTGGATAGTCCCGGTATTAATTTTACAGTGGTGATGAACCCGGAAAAATTTTAGCGACCCGAGGTGAAAATAGCCAAACCATGAGAAATTCGAATATCGCTTTTAAATAATCAAGGTAATTGTTTTCGCTTCCTTCCGGGGGTTTTCTAAGGCCTCACGCCCTGCAGGAGGAGTGTCACTGTTATTTTTTTATCAGCTCTTCGACCAGTTTAAGGGCCTGGTGACGGGTCAGCACCTGTCTGTCCAAGCGTTCTTCTTCAATCCGTTTGAGGATGCGCTTAAAATCCGCAGAGGGTTTCAAACCGAATTCATTGATTAGATCGTTGCCGGTTAGAGGCGGCGGCAACGATGCCCGGGGCTGTAAAACCAAATAATAGTTCTGGATGAGCGTCCGGATAAAGTCTGCAAACTCCTTTAGCTCAGGATCTTGTGCTTCCTTTTTGCTCAGAAATGCCGCCAGGGCGTGCAGTAAAACATCGGGGG
>JAJRVC010000611.1 GCA_024277475.1 Deltaproteobacteria bacterium | reverse complement strand
GAGAAATTTAAAGCCTGCCGGATCACTCTGACAATCCCGGTGTTAAATCGCGCCGATTTGGTTATTTTTCTGGTTAGCGGCGCCGATAAGGCCGAAACCCTGAAAGAGGTTTTGCAAGGCGATTGCCGACCGGATCGTTTCCCGGCCCAGTATATCCGGCCCGGCCCGAAAAAATTACTGTGGATCGTGGATCAAGCGGCGGCGAGCTGTTTGAATAAAGTTATAAATTCAGTCAGTTGAAATCAGGATCCGGATTGTCACAGATCGCTGCAGATATTAAACCCGTGTTTATCCGTGTCCCTAATAAAAACTAAGATGGTCCAAGTCAAGAAAGGAAAATTACATGCCTGCGCAATGCGATATCGGTCTTGTCGGTCTGGCCGTGATGGGCCAAAATCTTGTTTTAAATATGGCTGATCACGGCTTTCAGGTGGCGGTCTTTAACCGTACGACCCGAAAAATGGATGAATTCATGAAGGGCGCCGCCAAAGGCAAGCCCATCATCGGCTGCCGGAGCCATAGGGAGCTGGTGCAGCAACTTAAACGACCCCGGCGGGTGATGATGATGGTCAAGGCTGGGGAGCCGGTGGACCGGACGATCCGGCAATTGACACCTTTGCTTGAAACCGGTGACATTTTGATTGACGGCGGCAATTCATATTACGCTGACACCGAGCGCCGGATCAAAGAACTCGATAAGCATGGTATTTTTTACCTCGGCAGCGGAATTTCCGGCGGAGAGGAAGGTGCGCGGCACGGACCGAGCATTATGCCCGGTGGGTGCGGTGACGCCTGGCCCCCTGTGAAACCCATTTTCCAGAGCATTGCCGCCAGGGTCGGTCCCAACAACGATATTGCCTGCTGTGAGTGGGTGGGTCCCGGCGGGGCCGGTCATTATGTCAAGATGGTGCACAACGGCATCGAGTATGGCGACATGCAGTTGATCTGTGAAGCCTACAGTCTGATGAAAGAGGGTCTGGGACTTTCCAATATGTGCCTGTACGATATTTTTGCTCAATGGAACAAAGGGGAACTTGACAGTTATTTGATTGAAATTACCAGGGATATACTGTCGGTCATAGACCCTGAAACCAACAACGCCCTGGTGGATATGATTCTCGATAAGGCTGGTCAGAAAGGAACCGGCAAGTGGACCAGTCAACTGGCACTGGACTTGGGAGTTCCGACAACGCTGATTACCGAGGCGGTGTTTGCCAGAATTCTTTCGTCGCAAAAAGAAAAGCGTGTGCGAGCCGGCAGGATTCTTGCGAGCCCCCGCGGGGCCCTTGAGAAATGGCGTGAGTCGGTGAATTCAGAGCAATTTATCGAAGCAGTGCGCCGGGCACTTTATGCTTCCAAAATCTGCAGTTACGCCCAGGGATTTGTTCAGCTGCAAGCGGCATCCGAAGAGCGCGGCTGGGAATTAAATTATGGCGAGATTGCAATGTTGTGGCGCGGCGGGTGTATCATCCGGGCGGTGTTTCTGGAGCGGATCAAAGAGGCCTTTGAACGCGATGGGGGTCTGGAAAATCTGCTGTTGGATCCTTACTTCAAACAGGCGATGGAATCGAATCAGGACGGCTGGCGCCAGGTTGTCGGTACAGCAGCGAGGATCGGCCTTCCCGTCCCGGCCCTCAGTGCGGCCTTAAATTACTACGACGGCTATCGCAGCGAGCGTCTGCCCCATAACCTGCTGCAGGCGCAGCGGGATTATTTCGGCGCTCATACCTATGAGCGGATCGACCGGGAGGGAAATTTTCATTCGGATTGGATTAGATTGAGGCGGCAGCCGTAAAAATAATAATGAACAGAAATAATTTTTCACCACAGAGACACGGAGAACACAGAGAATCTAATGTTTTCTGTCCATCGGGAGACTGCGATGGGCAAAAAACAGACTATCCATTGTAAATTGATAAGAATTGCTCCTTTATCCTCATTTAACATATAGACCCTGAACCTTGAACCTTTTTTATCATTTACATCCACAAACTTCCCCTGTATACTAAAAACGAATTAATTCCGTGCCTTAAACCTTTAAGGGAGGATCAATATGGTTTCTTTGGGATAAAACCCCGCTCTCATCTTGAGATATGGGGTTTTTTATTTCCCCGATTTAATCTTGCAATGAGCGCCCTCTAATATATCTGGTATTAATTGCAACGATCAGAGTCTCATTGTCAAAGGTTTATGTCTGCACAAAAACGGCCAGCCAATTCAAATATCGGCTGCCGATCTGATACTCAATTTATCTCAAAAGGAAGGGAGCAAAAAGTTATGGCTCTAAATGAAGAAAAAAGAGGAATGCTTCCTCAAATCATTGTTGCTGTTGTTGTAGCGTTACTAGTTGGCGGGACATCCCCATGGTGGTGGAATGAAATTTTTCATAAAAACAATGGTGTCAATCCACCCCCGAGCAGTCCTCCAGTAGATCCAAAGCCACCACAAATACCAGTTCAAAGCGGACAGATTCAGGTTCGATGCACTTCAAGCCCCCACTCAATTCCTGCCGGTGGGAAGGTGGAAATTAGGATTTTAGCTTTCACGGAACAGAATTCTCCTGTAAGTGGAGCAAGTGTTCGCATTGAAGCCGGCGGTGGGTGGTTTTCTTCAAGTGGAACCACTGCTGAGATCGGACAAACTGACTCAGGTGGAGTTTTCATGACCCGTTGGAGGGCACCAAAACCCGCGGCAAGGGGATATGGAATGGGTGCAACAGTGAACAAAAATGGGTTTACAGAGGGCATGTGCGAGGTCAATGTCCCCATACAATAGAAGAGTCCAATTACGGGAATGGCATCTTGTCAAGCTAACTGATAAGAATCACATAAAATCGGTAAAATATTACAGGGAACTATTATGAATAATTTTAAAGAACAAGGAGGAAACAGCAATGGTAGATTCAAAAAGCATTGTGGATTTTTACTGGGATCCGGTCTGACCCTGGTGTTGGATAACATCCAGGTGGATGGTAGATGTTGGACGACAAAAACAGATCCAGGTAAATTGGAAATTTTTCAGCCTCAAGCTGATCAACAAGGATCGTGAGGTGCCCGAAGATTATAAACTATTACATGAGATCGGCTTGAAGGCCTTGCGTGTTGCGGCTGCGGTTCGCGCTGAATTCGACAACGAAAGCGTCGGGCAGCTATATAGCGCCATGGGAGCACGCTATCACCACGATGAAGAGGATATCGATGAGTTCTCAGCACTGGAGAAAATTCTGCAAACGTGCGATTTACCAACCAGGTTGGCGACTGCCGCTGAAAATGAATCGCTGGATAAAGACATCCAGGCCGACATGGATCAGGCTATCGCCAAGGCCGGCACGGATGTCGGTGTGCCGCAGATCGTGCTCGATGGCGGCCGAGGCCCCGGCTTTTTTGGCCCTGTCATAAGCCCGGCACCGACCGGCGAAGATGCCGTTAAGTTCTGGGATGCGATCATTGCGGCCGGCAGCATACCTGGATTTTTCGAGCTTAAACGGACCCGGGAAATCGGACCAATATTTGGAGACCGTCCGGAAGTATAAGAAAGATAAAACTCTCTACGTCTTTCAGGAAAAACGGAATGAGCACTGATTATGAAAATGGTTACCGGCAGTTCGAGGCGATGGCTGGGGAAGAAAATATTGCTCCTTACTTTTGTTTAAGATTTTCCAACATCTGATCAATACTGGTAGTCGGCAGTTTGCAGGCAAACTCCTGGCAGACATAAGCAGTTGCCTGACCGTTTTCAGCTGCCATCGGCAGGGTAAACGGCGCAATATCGGTAATGTCCTTTGCGGCCAGTTTGTACAGACCTTGTTGAATAGTTTACTGGTTGAATGGTTGATTAGGTAACGTCTCGGAATTTCTATAACTTATTGTAAATATAGTTCTTTTTCCGACTTTTTTTTGTAAGCCACACGGAATGATGGAATAGTGGAACAATGGAATGCTGGGTATGGAAAGCGGGAAAAGGTCTATTTTACTAAGAGTAACCACTTGGCTTTAAAAAACAACTAAATCATGTAAAGTCTCTCATCATGAGAAAATATATTGACTTAGTCCAGGGACTTAGTCTATTATTGGAGCAAAAAAATATCGGAGAGTTCAAATGCCTACAATTGTAAATGTGCATCAGGCCAAAACATAGTTTTCGCGGTTGCTTAAACGAGCGCATGATGGCGAGGTAATAGTGCTCGCAAAAGCTGGAAAACCTTATGCCCGATTAGTACATTTAGAAGAATCACAACCCAGGGTCCCCGGGATTTCTGAGGGTCGAATAGATGAGGCTTTTTTTGAACCGCTGCCGGAAAGCGAGTTGAAGGCATGGAACCAGTAAAAGAAAAGGGTTCGGAGTTCTTGATTGATACCCATGTCCTTTTGTGGTGGTTATTTGATGATCCCAAGCTTTCCGGTCCGGCTCACGATATTATTCAGGCTCCGGATAATACAATTCTGGTTAGCAGTGCTTCCGGGTGGGAAATCGCTACGAAATATCGTTTGGGGAAATTGCCCCATGCAGGTGAGGCGGCCCGTAACTTACCCTCCATGCTACGCAAGTCGCGTATAGACGTTTTACCAATTACCATGGAACATGCGCTGGCAGCCGGAGCGCTCCCCGGTCCTCATCGTGATCCCTTTGACCGAATGTTGATCGCTCAAGGGCAACTTGAGAGATTGCCGATCGTAACCTCAGACCATGCGTTTAGGCAATATCCTGTTAAGATTATTTGGTGAGCACTTTCATCCCCCAGGTGTATCTAATCCAATGGAATAAATCCATATTTACAGTCACTTAACTAATCAACCAATCAACGATATCTGGAATTACGACTAACCCCTCTTTTCTCCGGCCTTTCTTATTTCATTCATCATCCGAAGCCACGCCTCCTTATTGTACGCCGGAACCTCGCCACGGCTATGCTGGTAAAAAGGCATGTCAAGATTCTTCATATGGAACAGGTATTCATAAGTTGAAATACTTGTTTGCCAGTAGCCGGTCAATCTGGCCGTCAGTGAACCGCCAATAAAGAGCAGACAGATAACTGCTGCATAAACCCATGGTTTCAGAACGGCCTTGCGTTTTAAAGCCGAAATATAAAGCGTGTCTTTTTCCGGGCACGCCGCCACACATTTCAGGCAGGCATGGCACTCATCGGAATAGACGCAGGAGGCTTTGTGGACCCTGATGTCTACCGGACAGGTCCGGGTGCACTTTTTACAGTTTGTACAGGTTTCTTCATTGCGGTGGATCTTAAATATGCTTAAAAAACTCAGTACGCCCAGCAAGGCACCATAGGGACAGAGATAGCGGCACCAGAAATTGCGGATGAGGATCGAAAGCCCGACCAATATAATCAGCACCCACAGCGTAAAGGTGCTGATGTTTGTGAAAAAGTGCAACATCTTGATATCGGCCACCATGTTATAGGGGCTGTAAATGAAATATTCGAGTGTCGCAGCGTTCATCTGCAGGATAATGGCCCATAAAAAAAAAGCCAGCAGCAGGTATTTCAAACTGCGCAAGGGATAATCGATCCAGGCGGGCAGCTTGACATTTTTGCGAAAAATAAAGCGGTGCAGTCGGGTTAAATATTCGGTCAGCAGCCCGAAGGGACAGATCCAGCTGCAAAAACCTCTTTTGAGAAGAACGGCCGTAGCAAGGACCATCAGCAGGATGATCAATCCGGAGGGGTGCACCTGATTGAATACGCCGCCGACCAGCCAGTACTTAAGACTGATTACAGAGCTGATGGGCAAAAAGGCCTCGATGCCGGGAGGCCGGGTCACGGTGGGTGAAATACCGCTTGTCAGCTGGCTTACAAAAATACTAAACTTGATGCCGATGAGTACAACGATTGCCAGAAATAGGTACTGAACAATTTTGCGGTACCACTGGATATTTGGTTTGGAGAGTTGTTTGCTGTTGTTGGGTGTCATGCGCATATTGCCAGTATAAAAGTTGTGTCCGGCGAAATCCTTGATTTAGGTCAAAAGATTGTTGATTTTTATAAGTTCAGCCACCAAGACACGAAGGCACAAAAATGAAGGGGTTCCGGCAGTGGCCTGCGTGGTCATATTTTTAGAGTCTTAGTAGTGAATTCTTTGCATATTATGGCAAAACTTTTTTCAGCACAAAAACACGAAAGCTGGAAAGCACGAAATTTCGGTCATCTTTTTTTCGTGCTTTCGTGCTTTCGTGATTAATTGTTCCTGTTTGGTTCCGGTTTATCCGGGTTATAACCTTTGAACCTTGAACCCGGAACTTGGAACCGCTCAGTTTAGGTATAGCCTTGGTGGCTGAACTATTTCATTATTTTTATTCTTCAGGATTGACTCAATTGAATTTTATGATAGGTATGTGCCGAGGTTAACCGTCCACAGGTTCAGAGTTAGGGACAAAGAAGACAAAAAGGAGTGACCATGGCACACAAGCATTTTATTGATTTAAGCATCAGTATCGAACCCGGGCTCCCTAGTGATCCACCCATGATGATTCCCAAAATCGACTATATTGATCACGAAATGGGTGCCGAGCAAATGAAAGAGTTTTATCCCGGGGTTAAAAAAGAGCAACTTCCCGCAGGATTGGGATGGGCGGTGGAAATTTTAACACTGACCACCCACTCCGGCACCCACCTGGATGCCCCTTATCATTATCATCCCACCATGGACCAAGGTCAGAGGGCGCTGACCATAGATGAAATTCCCCTGGACTGGTGTTTTAACGATGGGGTCGTGCTCGATTTCCGACATAAGGCGGATGGTGAAAGAATCACGGTACAAGACATCCAAAAAGCGCTGGAACGAATCAAGTACGAGATTAAGCCCATGGATATTGTTCTGATTCAGACCGGTGCGGATGCAGCCTGGGGCACCGAGCAATACCTGGTGAAAGGCGCCGGAATGGATCGGGACAGCACCCTGTTTCTGACTGAAAAGGGCGTAAAAGTCGTCGGCATCGATGCCTGGAGCTGGGACCGCCCCCTGCCTTTTCAAGCCAAAGAATTCAAGGAAAACGGTGACCCCAAAGTTATCTGGGAGGCCCACTTCGCCGGCATTGATATCGGCTACTGCCACATGGAAAAAATGGCCAACCTGGCGGCCATCGGAAGACCACATGGGTTTACCATCTGCTGTTTTCCGGTCAAGATCAAAGGCGCCAGCGCAGGCTGGACGCGGCCGGTGGCGATCATCGAAGAATAAAAGAGCTTTGTTGTATTCACCGCCCCGATGAAATAAGTACAACAGAGATTTCATTGGGCAGGCAGAGTCACAAAAATCGCAGGCTGCCGCTAAATTGTGTTGAGATATCGTCTGCGCCTGTCCGCGTGGGTCAGCGGTTTATTTAATCTTTAAGATATTGAAAAAAGGAGACGTAAAATGAAAATGTGGAAGAAAGCGTTGTTGATTGTCATGATGGCTGCTTTGGTTTCTAGTTTACCCATGGGGTCCGCAAGGGCCAAAACCTATAAAATTACCGTGGTTGCCGGGCATCCTCCCATTTTTTTATGGGTGACCCTTTG
>JAJRVC010000610.1 GCA_024277475.1 Deltaproteobacteria bacterium | reverse complement strand
TAAAAACCGTTGAAACGGTTAAACAATCGCTGCAAGATGTCATTAACACCGGGCTTAAGCCCGGTGTTAATGAGAAAGAAATTATTACATAGCCGTTTTAACGGCTTTCCATTGTGCAATTTGACATGCACCCAAAAAACACATATTACTCTTTTTAAAACATTACCTTAGGTGCGAAAGTTGAATTTTGAAAACCTCAAAAATATTAAGCGAACCGTAAATTATAAGTTGAAATTTTTGCCGTAGATTTGTGCATCAAACACGGATTATAGCATGTTTTTTATGTCTCTGAAAACAATCCGTGTAAATCTGTGGCAAAATTTCTTTAGTTCAACGAACTTGTGATTGTCGATTTTAAACAAAGAGGACATTAAAGCAGATTGCTGGCCAGGTCCGCCAACAGCGAGCGTTCTCCCTTCTCCAAAGTAATGTGCGCATAAATTTCCTGCCCCTTCATCCGGTCAATCAAAAAAGTTAACCCATTCGACTGCGCATCCAGGTAAGGCGTATCAATTTGATAGGGGTCGCCGGTAAAAACAATCTTGGTTCCCTCCCCTGCCCGGGTGATGATTGTCTTGACCTCGTGGGGGGTCAGGTTTTGCGCCTCATCGACAATGAAGAAAATCTTTTCCAGACTGCGCCCGCGGATATAGGCCAGGGGCGAAATGAACAACTTCTGATTGGCCAGCATTTCCCCAATGCGCAGATAGGAGGGGTCGTTCTCTCTAAACTGGTGTTTGATGACCGCTAAATTGTCGTAAAGCGGCTGCATATAGGGATCGAGCTTGGCTTCGATATCGCCGGGGAGATAACCCAAATCCCGGTTGGAGAGCGGCACAATCGGCCGGGCCAGGTAGATTTGCTGAAAACGCTGCCGCACGTGCAGGGCCGCGGCCAGGGCCAGCAGAGTCTTGCCGGTGCCGGCCTTTCCGGACAGGGTAACCAGCAGAACCTGGGGATTCATTAAGGCGTGCAGGGCAAAAGTCTGCTCGGCATTGCGGGGACGAATTCCATACGCCGCGACCTTCTCCACCCGCTGAATTCCTTTTAGCTCCGGATTATAGTAGGCCAGGGCGGATTTTTGCTGATTCTTGAGGATCAAATACTCATGGGGTTGGAGATCGTCCAATCCGAATTCCAACGGGTCCAAAAGACCTTCAGACTGGTAGAGCTGGTCGATGGCGGTATCCGGAAAGTCATTTACCAGCCGTTTTCCTTTATAGAGTTGCTCAATATCTTTGATGCGGTCGGTGTAATAATCCTGGGCAAAAATTCCCAGCGATTTGGCCTTGAGGCGCAAATTGACATCCTTAGTCACCAGCACTGCCTGCTGATTGCGCTTGGTTTTGGTCAGGTAGAGCGCCACACTCAGAATTTTATGATCCGGCTTATTGTCGGCAAAAATCTCCATCACCTCCGGCTCCCGGAGATGCGAGGTGACAATACGCATCTTGCCCTTGCCCGGGCCAATATTGGCCCCGTTGCGCACTAATTTGTCCCCGGCCAGGCTGTCCAGAATACGGATAAAATTGCGGGCGTTGTAATTAATCTGGTCATGCCCTTTTTTAAACTGATCCAGTTCCTCTAACACGGTGATGGGAATAACCACATCGTTGTTATCGAAGCTGTAGATGCAATTATAGTCGTGCAAAATTACGTTGGTATCTAAGATGAACAGTTTTTTCGACATCAAAAACTCCTATACAGTGCAATATTTGGAGCGGCTAAAGAAGAATAATCGGAAGAAAAACTTTTAAGCCAATGATACTTCTTCTCCCTGCTTTTTTCACATTGGAATATAAACCATTGCCGCGGCGAAACAAACTTTTCGGTATCCACCCGGTAATCGGCAAAAAAAGATTTATTAAGATAATTTTTTGACACCGGGAAACGCTGAACCAGGCAAAAAAACGCGCACAACTGTTTTAAAGCAAGAACAAACCATCCGGTCAAATCCACAAAATACTCCCCACAGCATGAATCTGCTTAATCAGCGAAACTCTGCGTCAAACCATAAACCGGCACTTTACCGGGGAACAGCAGCAGCCCGGAACTACTTCGTTTCCATCTCAGCCCGGGGCGGATGGGGTTTTTCCGCCAGGTGAGTGCGCAAGGCCAGCACCGGGCAGGGGGCCAGCCGCAGCACGCGCTCGGTGTTGCTTCCCCAGAGCCAAAAATACTCGAAACGGCTGAATCCCCGGCAAGCCATGATGATCAGATCAACCCGGTTGCTACGGGTGTAGTTGATAATTTCCTCGTAGGGATGACCGGTCAGGATGGATTCGGAGATCATTTGGCGATAGTCATCCACAATGTAGCTGCGCAGGGTTTGATGCACTTTGGTAAGCACCTCGGGATCAATCTGGAAAGCCGATTCCATTTCCTCGACAATCCAGTCAAAATTCGCCGGGGTAGGCCGCTCCAGAACGTGGATCAACTGCACTCTCGCCCCAAACTGACGCGCCAAATCCACCGCCGTTTCCACCACAGTGCGGGAGTATTCCGAAAAATCCACCGGGACCAGGATGTTGTTGATTGCCAGGTCCTGTAAATCTTTATGAATGGCCAATACCGGCACGGGCGACAGGCGGCTGACCTTTTCAGTCACACTTCCCTGCATTAAGTGCTTTAAGCCGGTGCGGCCGTGTGTTCCCATCACCACCAAATCAAAGGGATGTCTCTTCAGATAATCCAGGATGGTTTGGGCAGCGGAAAATCCATTCACAACATCATAAGCAACCCGCACATTGCGACGCCGGGCGGTTTGATGGTGCGCTTCCATCCACTCCCAGATTTGCTCTTCCCGGGCCAGGACCAACTCCTGGTATTCATTTAATAAGGCTGAATAATCGTGGTGCTCGTGAAAAAGCGTGTTCACATGCACTAACGTTAATTCCGCTCCAAACGTCTCCGCCCAATAAATGGCATATTCCAAAGCCTTGTTGGAATAAGCGCTGAAATCGACAGGAACTAAAATTTTTTGGATTTTCATATCATCCCCCTGTCTCTTATTTTGATGAATAACGGTGTTAATCGATGTATTAATGTACCCCATGTTACTGCCGGTTTACCATGACATCTCTTAGGTTTAAAACTGATTTTAGTCAAAAACTGGTCATAGCCGGACTCTGCTGCAAGATTTTTTGCCCCGAGTCTAATATGCGAATTACAAGTTGAAAATTTGACGCAGAAGAACGCAGAAGAACACTGAAGAATATTTTCAAATAAAAAAAGATTTACGACTAAATTCTTACTTCAATTTATGGGAACAAATACCGGGAGTAAAATCCGGTTATGATCAATGACTTAAAATATATCTTCAGCGAAAATCTGCATATTCTGCGATTTTCAGCGTCAATATTGATCAAAGATAAACTTGACATGAAACAGATTTGGAAATTTGGCACAAAAACCACCAGAAGGAGCAATCATGTCCTCACAAAATATCGGTAATGGCGGCAACGGAGCTGTCTCCGCTGTGGAATGGAAAAAAGGCATCTGCGGAATATGCCCGGCAGGATGTTGGGTGGAAGTGGGAATGCAGCACGGCAAATTAGTGGATATCCGGGCCGACACAACCCACTCGCTGGGGATGATCTGCCGGCGCGGCGAGCACGCCCCGGAAATCGTCTACAGCGAGCGCCGGCTCCGCTACCCGATGCGCCGGGTCGGGCCCAAAGGTACCCATAAATTTGAACGGATCAGTTGGGATGAGGCCTACGAGCTGATTGTGGAAAACCTGCAAAAAATCAAGCAGGAATCCGGCCCGGAAGCTGC
>JAJRVC010000609.1 GCA_024277475.1 Deltaproteobacteria bacterium | reverse complement strand
GCGCGCATTATCGACGAGGAGGTGCGGAAGATTATCGATAAACAGTACGAGGTCGCCCTGAATATTCTCAAGGACAAGCAGGGTCTTCTCAAAAAAGCGGCGGAAATTCTGCTGCAAAAGGAAAAAATAACCGGCGCAGAGCTGGAGGAAATCATCGCCGGCGACCAGCAATCTTAACAACGTGACTTGCGACGAACCTCGTCACATAAAGCGGATGCCGGCGACATTGATCAACACGGGGTATATCGCCAGGCCGAGGGCCAGCCAGAATACGGCCTGCATGCCGTGATGCTCACGGGAGTCGACAACGACTTCCGGGTACAGCACGGTGATGACCAGGCACATGCAGGCAAGGGGCAGCAACGAGGCGGCCCGGACGGCTCCGCCCCGCTGCTCGTAGAGTGAAACGACAAGCCAGCCGACAGCGGCGAACAGCATGGCATAGAAAAAGGCAAGGCCCGGCGAAACCGTCCGCCGTGGTTCATGGTCCGCATCGTGCGGAGATGCGGTCTCAAAAAAACGCAGCCCATGTCCCAGCAAAGCGCCGCCGCCGCCAGCCAGACCATTGACGATCATGTCCCGCCAGCCGTAATAGCGCAGGGGATGCAGGCCCTGAATCATTTCATCATGGATGCCGAAAAGCAGGGTGACCAGGGCGGTAAACAGGGCCAGCCGGTTGCCCTGGAGACGATGACTGAGGGCAAATCGAACCAGAAACGACAGGACGATATATTCGGCGACATGGATTCGCTTAATGGGGATATGCGGGTCCGGGACCGCCAGGGCCAGGAAGGCGACTCCGATGCCCAGGGCAAGAGAGATAAAATGTACTCTGATGCCTTTATGAAAACGCTGAACGAAGGAGGCAAGATTCAGCAACAAAACAGCAAGGGTGACCAGGACAGGCAAACGACCGGTCCAGGGTCCGGGCCCCAGCTGTCTGCTGAGCCAGACCCAGAGCTGAAACATATTGACATAACAGACGACCAGGAGGAAGCAGGCCGCATAGAGTAGGAAGAGGCCAAAACCGGAACAGCGTTTTCCCGGGGCATGAGCGACATTCATCCCGCGGCCTCTTCTGTCAACAGATGCTGAGCGGCCTGGAGCCGCCGCACCAATTCCTCCGTCTGCAAGCCCGGTCTTTCCAAAACGCCGACAAATCATGGAGTCATTATGTTGCGAGTTTGATTATGTTGTGAGTGCAATGGGTTGACCATATACTTTCAGGTTCATTTTTTCACATTTTTTTCTTCCATCTTCTTCTTAGTGAATCTCCCTTTATTTTTTCGATGTAATTATGGCTTAATGTTTCCTAAAAACTGTCTTGACAATGGGGTCCTCCTTAACAGAGCAAAAACTCCGGATGACGCGCTGCTGAACAGTTACAGAAACAATATGCATGCACCCGGGAAAAATGCTGGACTTCTATCAATCTTAACATATAATAAGACATTCATAGGTGAACAAGAAGAAGAACGTAGGTGAACCCCTTGATAATGATAAGGAATAACAACAAAAGAGGTTGGCTTCCGTTTTTCTTTTTTTAAGAGGATTTTATTGTGGCATTGTTCAAAGTGAAGATTTGGCATGTTGTCATGCAACTGTTCTTGATTCTTTTTATTGTCAACGGCCATGCCTCTTTTGCTGTTGCCGGACCTAAAGTATGGGTACTTATTGAGGAAAAAGTTATCTGGATCCTTGACACTACCGATATTTCGGAGCAACCCGGCCAAGCCGAGACAACGCTTATAGAAGGTTTCTTGGCCCATGGTTTTGATGTTGTGGACTCTGCCATGGTTCGGAAAAATATTATTCAGGCTAAGGGATTACGCGACCTTGAAGGGGACCAACAGGCCGTTGCCGCGATTGGCCTTGAACATGGCGCTCAATATTCCGTTGTCGGTAACGCGATTGCCAAGTTGGGGACAGTGGGTATTTCCGGCTCCAATATGAAAACCGTTCATGCCACGGTGACCGCAAGGATAATACGGAATGCAGACGCGAGAATAATAGCGTCTTTCTCTGCTTCCGCCACTGTGCCGCATCTGGACGAAATCCAAGGGGGGACGCTGGCCATTCAAAAAGCCGCCCGTCGCCTTGCGGACAAACTCAATGCAAAATTTCAGGAAATAAACGCTCAAGAACTTCAAAGCGGGAGGACGGTTACACTGCGTTTGAGTCATTTGTCATCATACAGCCGCCTGGAGTCTATTTTGTCCGTGCTGGAAAAAAATATACCTGCTGTAGAATCAGCGCACCTGGACACCTTTACAACAGGAACAGCCGTTATCACGATTTTGTATCTTGGCGATGTGCGCAACCTGGCCGGTTCATTAACACATGAAGATTTTTCAGGGTTCAGGCTGGAACCGACTCACATGACGCCGGATAGCATGGATTTATCGGTGGTCTCTCTCCAGAAAAACATACACCCTCCGGCGGCACAATGATTAGACCCAGGTCAGGCGCGATAATTTTCACGGTTTTGCCTTTTGTTATTCTCTTCGGTTTATTTTTTCTTCTTTTTTTCTTGGCAGTTCCAAATACCTTTGCTGAACAAACCCTGACTTCAAAAGTCTTAAAAAAAAAGTACCGTCAATGTTTTTCTTCAAAGAAGCTGAATGATTATGTCCAAAAGGAACTGATGTATGACACCCTCAAGAAGGTGGAGAATGTCGACGCCGGCCCATATAAGGTGAAAGGACTCGTCAAGGATGATCCGTTAAGCGATGCGGCCTGCAATGCGCTGCCAAGTTTTTTACAGACCATTTGCTGGGGCCGGACTCTTGGTAAATATGCTGACGAATTTCGCCAAAAAAGACTCAATAAAACGCTTACCAGGCAATATATTGGGTACCTGAAAAAACAGACGGAAAACTGTACGGGTGGTTTAACCATTCAAGATCCAGACCCAATATTTGACAAAATGCCTCTTCTTGGAAAAAAAGGTGACCGTAAAATAATTGAGGTCTTTAAAACGGGCGCGCAAGCCTACTGTAAAAAACTCAAGCAGACGGAAAAGGAATTGCGTGCCCTTAAAGAAGACTGTCTCCCTGTTCCGTCGCTCATCGGCATGACCTATGAAAAAGCGAAAGATTATCTTTTGCTCGGCTTGCCGGCAGGAAAAGAATTTTCAATGGATCTTTTAGTCATAGAAGACGGCAAGCAAAAACGCTATCCCCTCGATTCCACAGCGTACCGGAAAGTCAAACAGCTTAAAATCGTCCGCCAGGTCCCGCAGGCAGGGATCTTGGTGGATCGTTTCATAAACCTCTCTGTTGTCCTGGAACCGCTTGTTCCGGAAAAGGTCATTATCAAGGGGCCCGCCAGTCCGGTGATAACAACGGGCACGCATCTTCAACTGGATGCCGAGGCTGTTTTCAACAACGGTGAGCGGAACACCGTGACGGATGCCCCGGAATGCGCCTGGATTTCCAGTGATTCCAAAGTCATTCGGATCGATAAGGGGAAGGTCGAGCTGCTGTCACAGCCTGCCAAAGACACGAAATACCACGTAATCGCCGCCTATTCCATGAATGGGAAAACCGTCAGGAGTGATCCCTATCCCGTGGACATCGTGCAGGGGAAGATCCCGGTGCAATTGATATTCAAGGTGGCGGGTCCACGGGTGTTTTTTACAAATCAATCCGGCCCTAAATTCCAACTTTGGTTACGCTATTCCGATGACTCCATGAAAAAGCTGAGCAGTCTAATGGAAGATTTCGACAAAATTGTCGTTTTTGAAGTCGTTCCGTCCACGATATCCATTTGGACCTTTGATGACGAACTCATGGCAAGTTATCCACCAACCCCGACAAGAGACAAGTTCAGAGTTCGGGCTGTTTACAAAAAGAACAAGATTTTACTTAAAAGCAACTGGCTTGACTTCAGACTTGAAAGCGGTGTTTTGATCGTTCCTGACGTGAGCGGAAAAACTGTAAATGAAGCAATAAAGATGTTGAAACAGGTCGGTTTTTATTCATGGTCAATTAAACTTTATCAATTCGCGGCAGGTGATCCATGCATGGGAAATGAGCCACCAGACCGGGTTGTGTCTACCGACCCTTCTGCCGGGTGGTCAGCCACTCCGGACACGACCATAGATTTGACGATTGAAGGTGTCAACGTGCCTGATATTCTCGGAAAAACCGAGGTCGATGCCAGGCGGGAAATTGAATCCGCCGAATTGCAATTTTCCTCCATACAGGGCCTGCGTTTTGATCCGCAATATCAGCCTGGCCATGTCTCCCGGCAGAATCCCGGATCAGTGCAATGTGTGAGGCCGCAGACAATGATTGTCGCCACCCTGAACGGCACGCCGGTTTCCGCGACGGTTCCAAATCTGGTCGGCAAAACACAGGAGGACGCTGAAAAAATCGTAGCTGGAACCATTTTCAGCCTCAAGGTTATGATGGCCAAACGGCATGCTTCTCAAATCAACCAGGGGGTTATCCTGCAGCAGACGCCTGCGGCCGGGACCGCCGTACAACCCAATTCGGCGACCGTGATCACCGTCTCTCTGAATCCTCCCCTGCCTCAGATCGGCATCAGGGTCCAGCCGGACCGGAGAAGCTATCCATTAGGTTTGCCACTCAAATTCACGGAAGATGTCACACGAAAAAATCCATCAAACACATATACCTTTCAGTGGTTTATCGACGGGAAATTCTATGCCAAAGGCGATTTCTGCCACCACATATTTACAACGCCGGGCTGGCATTATGTCCAGCTTGTGATGACCTCAACAGACCCGCAGGAAAACGATGCGATCATCCGCAACATCGGCATCGAGTATCCTCCGAGCCCGGAAATTTCAATAAAGGTGCAGCCGGAACTGCCGATATACCAGCCGGGCGCACGGGTTACTTTTATCTGTGTGACGCGGAATCTCCCGGACGCTACGGCCTATAACTGGTATATCGATAACAAGTTTATCGGCAAAAAAAAGAGACACGCCTATACCCTTGGGGGCGAAGGCCGGTACACGGTCAGAGTCGGGGTGCGGCGCGGCAGTAATTTTGATGAAATCAAAGTCGAAAGGGTTGTGAAAGTCGGCCCGTCGGCCATCAAACCCTTGGGCCGATGGGTCAACAAATTTCAGCCGGCCGGTCCGGCAACGCATTTAAGGGTATGCAGTTCATACTGGATCCCGGGTTTTTCCTACAGTAACGGGCTGCTGCCAGTGGTTTCACAGAAGTCCGGATGGTCCAAATGCTCGACATTTGACACCATCGGCGCGGTTGACGGGTACAGCCTGTACACAGGGGAACAGGCCGACGGCCATAACAGCGGCTGGATGGTCTTCAGCCCCGCGGGATCAGGAAAAATCAAGTTTAAAGTCTATGGCTTCAAGTTCGGCGATCCTGCCAAAACCAATCACGCGCAGGAGGGTTTTACCCGATATGCTGGGAGTATTGACCCCAAAGGGATCCTCCTGCCGTCAAGCCTTTCTTTTACACAAAAACACGCGCGTTCCGGAACCGTGCAATGGCAGACGGAAGAGGGGCTCACCTGCAGCGCAAGAATCCATAAATTCAAAAAATCCACCCAGGGAACCATCACCGCACACGTTTTTGTTCCAGGCGGGGTTGATAATGAACAATGCGTGGAGGGCGCCCTGGAACCTGCTGCCGCCATACCGCCGAATGGTCCGGGAGTCGCCGGAGCGGCCGCTTCATCACTCTCAAATGCCATTCAGGCCGGCAATACGTTTCAAAATAAACTTGCCGGGAATGCCGCGAACCAGTCCGGATCCGCTTCACAACAGGGAGGCAATGGAAATTTACAAAATGTGACCGTCAGCCAGAAAAACGTTACCCTGACCTTTTGGGACCACGGCAAGGAAGATGGAGATATCATCACTCTTTATCTCAACGGGAAAGTCTTAAAAGAAAATATTAAGCTGACGAAGAAGAAAAAATCTTTTCCAGTGACATTAACCTCGGGAAATAATTTATTTGAAGTAGAAGCCAAAAATGAGGGATCGATTCCGCCCAATACGGCGTCTGTGAGGATTTCGCACGTTACAAAGGGCAGGGGAACGCAAATCTATGAACGAAAAAGCGGCCAGAGGGCCAGCATGAATTTATATGCGCCCTGACGTAAAACGTGCGATCACGGCATTGGACGCTAGTGTCCTGTCAAACGCCAACTGACGCATCTTGCTCGTCCTTTGGCGTGCCAGCTGTATTGTGGCTTCAGCCGTGCCTTGCAGGAACACCAAATTACTTCGCAATCTTATGTTATTTGTCACTTGACATGACACCAGGGACTCGGAGCTGAACAGGGAGAAAAGAATGGGAAAATGGAGGTTTGTTGCATCGTGCCTGCTGTTTGTCGTTACGGCCTGCGCCAGCCCTGCCGAAATGAAGAGGGCAGACGATTTTTTCATGAAAAAAGATTTTATTGAGGCCGCCAGAATTTACGAAGACATTGTGTCAAACACGGAATCTTCATCTTCAAAAGCTGGCATTCAGGACAAACTGAATGAAACGAAACGTCAAATTGCGCGGCAATACGTAACACAAGTTGACGAAGAATATAATCATCTTGAAAAAGTCACCCTCCCTGACCTGCGCAGATTGATTGGGATTCTTGATACGGTTCTGCGCTGGGATGATGAGAAAAAAACGATCAGCAACAGGAAAGCGGCTTTGGCCGGAGAAGAGGAACGCCTTACAAGAAAGGCGCAGTTGTTGCTTGCCGCCGCCTCAAATGATGCGAAAAATTTTCTTTTTACCAAGGCGGTGGAAAAAGCTGAGAAAGCCTATTCGTTGGACACGGAATCTTCTCTGTATCTGAATAAGGTCAATACCTTCAAAACGCAACAACAACTGTCCGAGCATATTGAAAGCTTACTTGAAAACGGCGACCTTGAATCCGCATTGCAGGAGTATGGGGCCTTGGTCAGCGCCTATTCGGAGCCGCCGGCCTTTAAGGATTCGCCTTTCAAGGAAAACGCCATCAGCCTGATTGAGCAGCATGCGCATGTCATGACGGGTAAAGGGAAATGGTTGGACACCCTTGAATATTTAAAAAAATGGGACATTGATGAGCTGGATGAGGCCATTCAAAAAATCTCGAAAGGAGGAGCAACGTATTATGCCGCTGTGGCGAAACAATCGCTGGAAGAGGGCAATCCTTACAAAGCCTATTTGTACGCGCTTCGCGCCTCAGAGTTGAATTCCCAATGCCTGGATGTTTTTACCATACGTAAAAAGAGCCGTGATCTGGTTGATAAAAGCATTCATAGTTACATCGCGGTGACCAGTTTTGATTCGCCATCAAACGATCCGGATGCCGGCCGCCAATTCTCGGACTCTTTGAACAGTTATCTTTATCAGATGCTGCCCTATGGTGTTAATCTTTTAGAGCGTGATAAAATAGATTATTTAATGAAGGAGAATCGACACAAGACTTCAAAACTGGGTGACATGCTGGGGGCTGACCTTGTGGTCACCGGCACTGTTTCCCTTTTTAAAGTTGACAGTTCAGTTGATAAACGCAGTGCTACCGTCAAAATCACTGTTGGTGAGGAAACCGTGGAGAATCCGGAATTCACCCAGATGATCCGCCTTTACGGTCCCGATATGGCTCTTTGGCCGGAAGTTCCTCCAAAAACCCTGAAAAAAGGCAATGTGCAGCTGGTGAAATACACCAAGGGGACCGGCCGGAAAAAAGGATTTGCCAAGGTCAGTGTCCGCATATTTGATACGAGTAAAGGGACCATCACTTTTGTGAAAGATTATGACGCCTCCATATCAAAGGTATCTGAATTTCAGGACGAGGTGGCGGATGCCGGTATCAAGTATATCCCCATGAACCTGCCCTCGGATACCGAGGTCAAGGAAGAAATGCGAAAGGGCATTGTCGAAAGAATCGCCAAGGTCGTGCAGGCAAGTTTTGAAAACAGGCAGGCCCGCTTCTTGAATCAGGTCAATTTTTTCCTCGATCGCCGGGAATACGAGTCTGCTCTGAAACCGCTTGCTCAGGGGCATCTTTATTGCCTGCAAGATAATATTGATAAAAAAAGTTTTGAATTTACCGAAATGACAAGAATATTTAATGAGATGATTCGATGAAACCATTTTCGTTACCAAGCGGGTTCAGCAGGTTTTTTGTCTGTTTCGCGGCGTTGAGTTCATGCTGGACCTTGTCCTGCACAGGCCCGTACGCGCCGCTGTCACATCTGAATGACGGGCAGTCTCGGCAACATTCTCAGAGAATTATCATGCTGGACAGAAATGTTCAGGACGTTCTTCTTTTTATCGGTTCCGATCAAAGGCGGCTTCCTGGGGGGGAGATATACGTCCGGGCCAATTTCCAGAACAGGCTGCCAAACGATGATGTCTGGGCAGAGGTGAAACTGCAATTTCTTGATGCGAATAATTTTCCCGTAGATGAAACTGAATGGGTGAAATATCGTTTTCCGGCATTGGAAATAACAACCGTGCAGGGCAGCAGTATCAGTAGCAAGGCCGTCAAGCACGTTATGTTGTTAAGAAACCTGTACACAAAGACAGGACGTCGAATTAAACCCGGTACGATTTTCAAGATTCTGGGGTTTTAGGGAGTGTCGCCAAAATGAAGAGAAACAGATTTGACAGGCCTGGTTGTGGATTGCCGGGATTCCAGACCCTTATGATTATTTTTTCAGGCCTTATACTTTCCATGACACTTGCAGCGTGCAGTGGAGTTAAGGAGACTCCGCAGACACAAAACGAATATAGACCGATGAGCCTGCCGGGGCAAGTCTCCCATGAGAGATTACAGGCGCTGAAAAATGAATATCCAAAAGGATATTACCGGGAGCCCAGGCAGCCCATTGCCGAAGAGGACAAAATCAGGATAGGAATTATTTCGTTTGAGGGAAGCGGCAGTGTCGCTTCTTTAGCCGATCAAATTACGGATTATTTTACAACAGACTTGGTCCAGTCCGGATCTTTTAAGATTTACGAGCGAAACCAGATGGATAAATTAGTCGCCGAAATTGAGCTCGGACAAACAGGGATCCTGAATGACGACACCGTGCAACAGGTCGGTCAGATGGCAGGAATAGAGCTTATGGTGACGGGAAAGTTATCTGAAATACAGGGGCGGCAGCGCATTGACGTCAAAGTTATCAATGTCCGGTCCGGCCGGCTGGTATTAGCCGAGAAGATGGATGGAACTGTTGATCCGGAGAGTATTTCCTTTTTTGCAAACCGAATCATAGACAAGCTGAGAACTAAGTATTACAAGCGCTAACCAGTGCCCATCCAGAAATGGTCTTATCCTCGTTTCCGTACGGATACTAACCCGCGTTTCTGGCCTGCGCCTTGAAGTCTACATGACCGGTATCGCAGCGCTTTTTTTGACTTCCTGCAACGATTTTTGTACAAAATTCAGGCGAACAAATAACAGCACGACAAAAAAACAGGACTAAGTTTATGAAGACGACCACGCTGCAACGACGAAACAACTTTAAATTCTTTTGGGTCATTTTCCTGTTTGCCGGGTTCATCCTGTACGGATGCGCGTCGCCACCGCTCACGGTGCAAAGGACCAACAGGCGAGCGCCGACCGCACAGATCCCTAATGCCATGCTGGACCAGATTACAGTGGAAGATCTCAGAGCTACGGCCGATCTTATGGCGCGGGACCTTGTCCTGCAGCCTTTTATCTATTCAGCGTCCAAACCTCCAATTATTGCAGTCAAACCCATAGAAAATAAAACGGATCTTGCTCTTGACCCTGATATTTTTCAAAAAACCATCAGGGTCAAACTCATGGAAAAAAGCGGCGGGAAAGTCCTTTTTCGTGATGAGGCAAGCTACCAATACACAATTGAGGAACGGGCAAAGCAATCCGGCAAGGTGCAGATTTCATCAACGACAAACAGGCAGCGCACCCAGCGGGCAACAAGAATTGGGCAGCCATTGCAGATTACCCACCAAAGCCGGACTCAAACCACAGTGCGTGATCAGGCTGAAGTAGAAAAACGTGTTGCCGATGTGGATTATTTTCTCACGGGACTGGTCTATTCCTCTAAGGAAGTGCAAACAGCAAACGCTCCGCAAGGGATGCGCTATTTTCAATTCCAGTTCAGGGTAACCGATGCCCGGACCAACATTATAGTGTGGGAAAAAGAATACCCTGTCAAGCGGCAGGGGGTTTTTCGTTAAAACCATCCGGATCAAGCCAGGGCTTCGATCAAATGGACACATCACCGCGTCCATTATATGGGGACATCACCCCATGAGGTGGTAGGGTATTAGTGGACACTTTCTTAAGAGTGGATTTATATTCCGCGAGGACGAGGAGGTGTTCAAGGAAAAAGAAGAGAAGGAAATATACGCAGGAATTCAAAGAAGAAGCAGTTAAGCTGATCACAGCACAGGGGTATCAGATTACCGAGGCGGCTCGGAATCTCGGTGTCAATGAGAACATATTGGGGCGCTGGAAACGTGAGATTGAAGGAGGCGGAGAAGACGCCCCTGGTTTACAAGGTGGCACGGCCGTGCAGAGGCAGAGCTGAATCGCCTTCGGAAAGAGAATAAGCGCCTGAAGATGGAGCGTGAAATCTTAAAAAAGGTAGCGGCCTTCTTCGCGAAAGAAACGAGCTGAAGTATCAATTCATTGATGCTGAGAAGAAGGCATATCCGATAGCTCTGATATGTAAAGTAATGTAAGCGTCTAAGCAACCACACTTAACGAGGGCAATTCATCTGCTCCGGGGTAACATTCCAAGGCAGCAGGGCCTCATACTCCTCCAGGGAGGAAGCCGTCGGTAGCTGCTCGAAGATATAGCGCAAGTATGCAT
>JAJRVC010000608.1 GCA_024277475.1 Deltaproteobacteria bacterium | reverse complement strand
TGTCGGCGTAGAGCTCAGCCATATCGGATTGAAAGTGTTACCGGCTGTCATTTTTGGCGGGTTGGACAGCATACTGGGAGCAATTATCGGCGGCTTGATCGTCGGCGTGCTCGAATTTCTATCGGCCGGGTACCTGGACCCATATATTCCCGCCATCAATGAGGTCTTCCCCTTCATGGTGATGGTGCTGGTCTTGATGATCAAACCCTATGGGCTGTTTGGTACTAAGGAGATCGAAAGAGTCTAGGAGACTGCTGCAAAATAATTGGACACCTGAAACCTATGCTCCGAAAAGGCTTCACGACACCCGATTATGTCAAAAAAATGAACTATTTTCATGGCAAATTAGGGGGTCTGTCACAACATACAACTCGCAACCTAAAATTGTTCGAAGGTATAATGAACGGAAGTTAACTCTAAAACTTTTAAAATATAGAATGGATCGAAACTAACCAATGCCGGCTGGTTTATTTCACGAAAGTTATCGTACGGATGAACGCATTTTTCAGACCTGGTTTGCCAGGATCTGGTTAATCGCTTTTTTAGCCGGGTGTGTGCTTTTTCCGGTGTTTGCATCCGATTACATGATATCCATCATGATCGATGTGGGGATTGCGATTATCGCCTGTCACGGGCTGAATCTTCTAACCGGATTCACAGGCCAAATATCGCTGGGCCATGCCGCTTTTATCGGAGTGGGCGCTTATACCAGTTCGATTCTTGTCGGACAATTAGGGCTGCCGTTTATGGTTGCGCTGTTTTGCGCCGGCGTAATGTCGGCCTTGATCGGCATGATATTCGGTATTCCTTCTCTCCGATTGCGGGGGTTGTATCTGGCAATGGCGACCATTGCGGCCCAGTTTATCATCGAATTTACCATCCGCCGCTGGGACAGATTGACCGGTGGGGTTGAAGGGATGTATGTTGAGGCTGGCAAATTGGGTCCATTCCATTTCGATGATCGGATTCATTTGTATTACCTGACGTTCATTCTGGCAGTGGCGGCCACGATGGTGATAAAAAATATCATACGCTCCCGATCCGGCCGTGCCTTTGTCGCTATCCGGGACCGCTACCTGGCTGCTGAAGTTATCGGTGTGAACCTGTTTAAATACCGGCTGATGTCTTTTGCCGTAGCCTCTTTTTTTGCCGGCATCGCCGGTGCTTTAATGGCCCAAAACCTTGAGGTGATCACCCATGAATCCTTTACGATCCTTCAATCCATCGACTATCTGGCCATGTGCATTATCGGCGGGCTGGGGCACATCGTCGGCGGTATTTTCGGGGTGGGTTTCTGGTTTATTCTTGAAAGAATACTCGAAGTCGTTATTACCACCTTGATTTCAGCCTATCCCGATCATATCACCTGGTTTGTCTCCATTAGGGAGATTGTTTTTGGCCTGGTAATTGTACTGTTTCTTATTTTTGAACCCGATGGCCTGGCGTCCCGCTGGCGGACGATTCGGGCTTACTGGAAGCTGTGGCCGTTTTCGTACTAACCTATTTTCAATCCTGAAAATACAACAAGAAAGGAGAACGAATCATGAAAAAATGGACGATTGTAATCGCAGTTTTGGCCATCACAGGGGTGCTGTCTTTAGGAACGCTGCCGACCCATGCCGACGCGGCCGATGTCATAAAATGGGGGGTTTTAATCGATCTTTCCGGCCCAACGTCGGACTGGGGCAAGAATCAAATTAAGGGTCAATTGGATGCCATGCGGTGGATCAACGAGAATGGCGGCATCAATGGTAAGGTGCTGAAGCTAATCGTAATTGATGACGGCTACAAAGTCCCCCGTGGCGTGGCCGGGTACAACCGGCTGGTAGACTCGGAAAAAGTTCTGGGACTCTATATCCAGTCGACCGGTACGACAATGACCCTGATCAAGAAGATTGTTGCCGACGGGGTAGCCACCATTGCGGCCTCGTTTACATCAAAATTCCAAAATCCTGCAAAGACTCCCTTCAGTTTCTTTGTTTCGCCTTCCTACGGGACGATGGGGCGCATAGCCCTCAAATGGGTCCGCATGACCTGGAAAGACACCTCTCGCAATCCAAAATTTTGCTACCTGTATCCGGACAACAAGTACGGCCGGGATATCCTGGGAGTGGGTAAAGATTATGCTAAAAAAATCGGTGTTGATGTGGGGCCTGATCAGGTTATCAACTGGCCTACCAAAGATGCCACGGTCCAGCTGACAAATATGTCCCGTTATGATCCGGATTATGCCTATATCACCTCCACCGCCATGAATGGAGCCGTTATTTTAAAAAACGCCAAGGCCCTCGGCCTCAAAACTAAATTTATATCCAATATACGGAATTTTGAGGAATCCCTGATTACCCTGAGTGGCGGCGCTGCAGAGGGGACTTATGGTGTACATCCCATTGCACCTTACGGTGCAGATGTTCCCGGTATGAAAAAAGTGGTTGAGTCCCATGAAAAATGGCATCCGGATGAAACGGGTACCAATGTCTATGTGGAAGGCTGGGTAAATATTCTTTCCGTCACCGAAGCTTTGAAAACGGCGGATAAGGCGGGTGACTTGACGCCTGCCGGAATCCGGAATGCTTTTGAACAATTCCGGAACTTCAGCACGGGTGGTCTGGCGCCACCGCTGACCTTCACTAAAACCGACCATCGTGCCAGCATGGCCGCTAAAATGTATCAGATTCAGAACGGTAAAATAGTCCTGTCAGTGATTGGATTGAACTGCCCAGGGATATGGAATATTTCGGTAAATAAAAAATGCTCAATTTGAATTTACCCAGGCAGTTCAACGCTGCCGAATATTTTGTTGATCGTAATATCAACGAGGGCCGGGGAGATAAAGCCGCCATTTTGTTTGAGGATGAGGTGATCTCCTATGGCCTGCTGGCGGAAAATGTCAACCGGGTGGCCGGTGTACTGACCGAACTGGGGGTTGGCATGGAAACGCGCGTGATGCTCCTGTTGCGTGACTCACCGGAGATGCTCTATTCTTTTTACGGCACTATTAAAGCCGGTGCGGTGGCCATCCCGACCAACATTCTGATGAAAGCGCCGGATTTTCTCTATATGCTCAATGACAGCCGGGCGCCGGTTTTGATCGTTGATTCGGTATTTTTACCGGAAATTGAGAAGATCCTCGACCAGGTGCTGTTTCTAAAAAAGGTCTTGGTCTGCGGGGATCAGGATCAGAATCAGGATCATCTTTCTTTCAATGAACTGTTTGCAAAAGCGGGAGCGGATTTCAAGGCCGCCGCGACAACCCGTGATGACGCTGCCTTCTGGCTATACAGCGGACGCAATCCTGAAAAACTTATGGGTGCCGTGCACCACCACAGCCACATGGTCTATTGCGCTGAAGCCTATGCCAGGGGCATCCTCAATATGACCGCCGATGACCGGGCCATGGGATCCTTTTTGTTTTTTGCATACGGCCTCGGCAACGGGGCCTATTTTCCGTTCGCGGTCGGCGCCACAACCATCCTCATCAGTCACCCGCCCAAACCGGAATTGTTTTATGAGGATCTTATAAAATACCGGCCGACCATTTTTTTTAGCGTTCCGACCCTGCTGGGCGCCCTGGCGGATTATAAAAAAAGGTGCTGCCGGGAGGGAAAAGAACTGGCTGTTGTGGAAAGCCTGAGAGTCTGTGTATCATCGGCGGAGATTTTATCGCCGGATATTTACCAGCGGTTCAAGAAGGAGTTCGGAGTTGAAATTTTGGAAGGCACCGGTTCCACCGAGATATGCCACATATTTCTTTCCAATCGCTTCGACAAGGTTCGGCCCGGCAGTACCGGTAAAGCTGTCGCCGGTTATCAAATGCGCCTGCTGGACGATGACGGCAACCCGGTCAGGCCGGGGCAAATAGGTAATCTTCTGGTTAGCGGCGGTTCCCTTGCTTCATCTTACTGGAATCAGCGGGAAGAAACCCGGCGCAATATGCTGGGGGAGTGGTTTGTTACCGGGGACCGCTATTTGATGGATGCGGATGGTTATTTTTATTTTCGCGGCAGAAGTGATGACATGCTGCGGGTTGGGGGAAAATGGCTGGCGCCGCGGGAAGTTGAAAAGACGATCAATCAACATCCGGCCGTGGCAGAAAGCGCCGTGGTGGGTTATCAGGACAAAGATGAGTTAATCAAACCCTATGCCTTTGTGGTGTTAAATCCCGATGCGCAGCCAAACGATAACCTGCAGGAAGATATCAAGCAGTTTGTGCGCAATCGTATTGCGGCCTATAAATATCCGCGCTGGATAGAATTTACGGACAACATCCCCAAAACGACCGGAGGCAGGGTTCAGCGGTTTGTTTTGCAGCAGACGATACAAAACAGATAGGTTTCGGGTTTCAGCCCAGCCTCTGGCCAAAAATACGGCCAATCTGATCGGAAAAGAAACTTTCGAACGTCCAACATCGAACTTCGAATGAATGTATTCTGTCTGTTTTATAAAAGATTTAGCGAAGCGTTTCCTTTGAACCCTTTTTCCTGACACCTGAAACCAAAAACCGGTAACACTTGTCTAAGTATGGGGATGCTGTCTCTGCCCCGGAAAGAATCAGGCTATGCTCAACGTCAACAACATTGAAGTCATTTATGACGACGTTATCCTCGTGCTCAAGGGTCTGTCGCTGGAGGTTAAAGAGGGGCAGATCGTGGCGCTTTTAGGGGCCAATGGGGCGGGTAAGACAACGACCCTGAAGGCGATTTCAGGCTTGCTGAAAGTCGAAGAAGGTGAGGTTACCGGCGGCTCCATCGAGTTTATGGGCCGACGGCTTAACGATATGGAGCCCGAAGAAATCGTCCGTTTGGGCATCTTCCAGGTGATGGAGGGACGTTGTGTCTTTGAAAATCTGACCGTTCATGAAAATCTGATTGCAGCCACGCGGACCCGCAAAAGTCGTAAAGCGATCCGGGAACGCTATGATATGGTGTTTGAATATTTTCCGGCACTCAAACCCCTCCGCAACCGATTGGCCGGCTACCTGTCCGGCGGGGAACAGCAGATGCTGGTAATCGGCCGCGCGTTGATGTCGCAAACTCAATTGATGATGCTGGATGAGCCTTCCCTCGGTTTGAGTCCGATATTGGTGACTGAGATTTTTAACATCCTAAAACGCCTGAACCAGGAGCAGAAAATTACGATGCTGCTGGTGGAGCAAAACGCCCATTTGGCCCTTTCCATCGCCGAACACGGTTATGTAATGGAAAACGGGAAGATCGTTCTGGATGATACGGTTGACAAGCTTAGAGAAAATGAAGATATCAAAATGTTTTACCTGGGATTGACAGAGATGGGTACCAAACGAAGCTATCGCGATGCAAAGTTTTATAAACGTCGTAAGCGTTGGTTGACGTAAGTGCTTGAGCTTGGTGAATTCCATCTAATTTTACAGGCGTTCACGGGTCTAAAGGTTCAGGGGTTCAAGGTTGCATTCTCGTCCCAGGACTGCA